>JAQVKX010000202.1 GCA_028694425.1 Candidatus Gastranaerophilales bacterium | reverse complement strand
TTCCGATCTGTGCATGGTCACAGCGCTTCCCCTTTCTTAGTCCTATTGATTATTTCTTCAAAAACAATGGTCTTTTTGTCCGTTGTATTAAGTAATCCAAAATTTAAGCAAAATGCAAAATGCAAAAGGTAAAAAGTGAAATGTGAAAAGAAGGCAAGAAGGCAAGAGGGCAGGAGGGCAAGAAAGCAAGCTTTTCCCTTCACGCTTCACGCCTCACGCTTCACTTCTTTTCACCGCTCAAAAACCTTTCACCCCTTCACCTGTTCACCTATTCACCTTATAACCTAAATCATTTCCCATTTCCTATTCCCTCTTCCCTCTTCGCACTTTACTTTCTAGGTTGTGTGGACACTAATAACACTATACGTCATGCCGAACTTGTTGACAAAGGGAACAGGCGAGGCACGAGCCTTGAGACCCTGTCTGTGTAGCTCGGCATATTGCAAGTGAACAAATATTAGACCCTGAAACAAGTTCAGGGTGACGGTCTGCAGGAATTAGTGTCGACAGACCCTAGTTCTTGCGAAAAATTACCCTCTTGCATTTTATTTTTTTTATTATAAGATAAAAAAAATTTAACTAAAATAAAAAAAATGAAAAAGGGATAAGATGTTAACCGCGGTTAGTTCTTTTAGTATAACAAATTACCATCCGAGAAAAAGATCTGATGTTACTTTCTGTGCAAAACCTATACCTGAAAAGGTTGCTATAAAGTTACAAGAAAAGTTTTTAGCTCAAGGCATTCAAAAAGTAAGTTATTTTCACTAAGAAGAGAAGACGTTGAACATTTTATTGATAGTTTATTGGGAGCAGCTAAAAATATTGAATGGTAAAAAATATGGAAAATTTTTCTTAAATCTGATAGAATATTGTAAGGAGGCGGGTATGAAGTATAAATCTTTATTTCTTTTCTTTATTCTTATTTGTTTTTCTCTTAATTGTAATGCGGAATCGGCAGACGGAAATCCCAAAAATATGATAAAAAAAATAAAAATTTCTACACCTGATTCTATATCACAACAAGCAAACAAATATACTACCGGTCCGACTTATGATGGTGAAATCAGTCCTATTGTAAATTCAACTTTAAACGGTTTTGGCAATATGATACAAAGCATGAACGGCGGGTATTACGGTGGAGAAGAACAGGTAAGACATCAAATGGATTATGCAAGACAACAGATGGGGGAATGGTAAAAAAAGGAAAAAGGTAAAGGGGAAAAGCATTAAAAAGATGAAAAGAAAACAAGATGCGTAGATGCGTAGTTTTTAAAAAAATTACTTTAGTTTAAAAATGATTTTGACAGTAAATATTAAGCAGAATTCCACGCCTCCACGCATCTACGCATCTTGTCTTCTTCTATTCACCTTTCACTTCTCACTTTTCATGATAAGATATAAAAAAAGGAGTTAAACAAATGAGCATAAAACCTTGGGTGGATTATTTTCTGGATTTGGCAAGAACTTGCTCTACACGTTCAAATTGCCTCCGGGCAAATGTCGGTGCCGTAATTGTCGGCGAAGACAAAACGATTAAAGCAACCGGATACAATGGAACACCGTCAAAAGTTCAGTCCTGTGCCGAAAGAGGCGAGTGTTTCAGAGTAAAAAATAACATTCCTTCGGGAACAAGATACGAAACCTGCCGTTCAATTCATGCAGAACAAAATGCTATAATCCAAGCAGGGCAAGACAGATGCAAAAATGCAACAATGTACATCTGGGGACATAACTTTATTTGTATACTTTGCAAAAGATTTATAGTTCAATCGGGAATTAAAGAAGTTTATTTGCGAAAAGATGAAAGCTCTCCGGTATTTAAGACTAGTGCAGAAGAATTGATAAGAGAACTAGAAGAAGAGGACAAGATGCGTAGATGCGTGGAGGCGTAGTAAATAATGTATAAAGATTTAAAAATTTGGAATTCTTCAATTTTATTAATAAAAAAAGTTTACATTTATGCTGATAAATTACCTAAATCAGAAGAATATAATCTAAAATCTCAATTAAAAAGGGCTATTATATCAGTTTCTCTTAATATTGCGGAAGGTAAGGATAGAAAAACCGCAAGAGATTTTGCTCATTTTTTAAATATAGCATCTGCTTCATTGGCTGAGGTTGAAGGAATTTTATTAATTTGTCAAGAATTAGACTTCTTTAAAATAGATGAAAATATCTTATTAGAAATAGAAACTCTTGATAAAATGATAAATTCATTATATAAAAAATTGATTGAAAAGAGTGCATCATGATTGTAAATTCTACGCCTCCACGCATCTACGCATCTTGTCCTCTTTATTAATCCAAAGGAGAAAAAATTATGCCAACAACAATCTTAGTAGCCGGCGGAGCCGGATATATCGGTTCACATACGGTAAAATATTTATTAAAAAACAATTACAATGTTGTGGTTGTTGATAATCTTGTTTACGGTCACAAGGAAGCTGTTTTAACTCCTAATTTTGAACAAATTGATTTGGCTGATAAATCTGCACTTGATAGGGTGTTTAAAAAATATAAAATCGATGCTGTAATTCATTTTGCGGCATTTACTTATGTAGGAGAAAGTGTTGTCGACCCTAAAAAGTATTATTGGAATAATGTGGTAAATACCCTAAATCTTTTGGATGTTATGATAGAAAATAATGTTAAAAACATAGTTTTTTCAAGCACATGTGCAACCTACGGCAATCCGCAATACACACCTTTAGATGAAAATCATCCACAAAATCCTATAAACCCTTACGGTAAAACAAAATTAATGATGGAACAAATAATGGCTGATTATGAAGAAGCTTACGGGCTTAAATATGCTGCATTAAGATATTTTAACGCTGCCGGTGCTGATTTTCAGGGCGAGCTTGGTGAATGCCACGACCCGGAAACCCATTTAATCCCCATTGTTCTGAAGGCAATTAAGGGTGATATCCCTAATATTAAGGTGTTCGGGACAGATTATGACACTCCTGACGGTACTTGCATAAGAGATTATATACATGTGGAAGATTTAGCCGATGCACACATGCTGGCATTAGAAAAAATATTTAAGGACAACAAAAGTATCCATATAAATCTGGGTACAGGAATAGGAACTTCCGTAAAAGAAATTATTCAAGCTGCAGAAGAAGTTACGGGACAAAAAGTTCCGCTTGTATACGTTGGAAGAAGAGAAGGCGACCCCGCAATACTTTATGCTTCCAATAATAAAGCAAAAGAATTACTAAACTGGACTACTAAATACATGGACATCAAAGAAATAATTAAAACAGCTTGGTTATGGGAAAAAGGCGATAAATTTAAATCAAATAAAGATTATTTAACTGTAAATTAAGCATAGAAATATCTGTTACCCGTAAACCCTTTTTGTAACAAATATTAACATTTATTACCCTTAATATAATTGGGTTTCAGAGATAGATCAAATAGCTTAGTAATAAAATAGCAATTTTTGATGTTATATAGTTTTTATAAAGATTTAGCAAGCCAATAAATGCACTAAGCGTTCATGGGCATCATGGATTTGGTAAACTTCATCGTGTATAATGTGCTTCACGCAACCAATTGAGCCGCCCAACTCCGCTCTAAGTAC
>JAQVKX010000201.1 GCA_028694425.1 Candidatus Gastranaerophilales bacterium | reverse complement strand
TATAAATTAACCGGCATTTGCTTGTATGACTTAATTCCGTCTCTGGCAATTGCTGTTATAACTTCTTCATGAGTAGGTCCGAGGCACATTCCTCTGTCGTGGCGGTCTTTAAGACGCATAAGCTCTTTGCCGTACTTTTCCCATCTGCCGGATTCTTCCCATAGTTCCTGAGGTTGAACAAAAGGCATCAAAAGTTCTTGTGCACCTGCATTGTTCATTTCTTCTCTCACTATATTTTCAACTTTTCTCAAAACTCTCCACATCAAAGGCAAAAAGTTATAAATTCCGCTTGATAATTTTCTGATGAATCCTGCCCTGACGAGAAGTTTATGGGAAATAACCTCGGCATCAGCCGGGAATTCCCTCAAAGTCTGAACAAAAAGTTTTGACATTTTCATAATAAATCTTCCCTCTTATAATATTAAACCAATTTTATCATAAAAAAGTAAACAAAGGAAAAAAGTGGAAGAGAAAAGAGAATTTTTTGGTGTATAATTTATTCATGCAAAATTTTGACAGAAAGAAAAAACTGTTTGTAATCTCAGGTTCTTCAGGTGTTGGGAAAGGAACCGTTATTGAGGGATTTTTGAAGAGAAATCCAAATTTTAGTCTGTCAATTTCTTACACTACAAGGGCAAAACGAGAAGGCGAGGTTGACGGCGTTAATTATTTTTTTGTATCTAAAGAAGAATTTTTGATGGGTGTTAAAAATGATGAATTTCTTGAATGGGCAGAGTTTTCGGGCAATTATTACGGGACAAAAAAAGAATTTGTCCAAAAAAGTTTAGCAAAAAACAAAAATTTAATTCTTGAGATTGATACTCAAGGAGCTTTACAAGTTAAGGAAAAAATGTCGGAATCGGTTTTGATTTTTATTGCTCCACCGTCTTTGCAGGACTTGGAATTCAGGCTTAGAAACCGCAAGACCGAAACCGAAGAGGCGATTGCCAAACGTTTGGATTTTGTTAAAATGGAAATACAAAATTCCCAAAGGTTTGATTACAGAATTGTTAATGATAAAGTTGAATATGCAATAGAAGAATTAGAAAGAATTATTAAAACAGAAGAGGCCTATGAAAGATAAAAACGTTTTAATAGGTATAACCGGAGGAATTGCAGCTTATAAAATCTGTGATTTAATTCGTATGTTTAAAAAAAACGGAGCGAATGTTAAAGTTATTGCAACCGAAAACGCACTTAACTTTGTCACAAAACTTACTCTGCAGACTTTGAGCCAAAACCCTGTTTATATTAAACAGTTTGATGTTGAAGATTATAAACCCGAACATATTTCTTTAGCGGATGAAGCCGATATTTTTGTAATTGCACCTGCAAGTGCAAATACTGTTTCAAAACTGGCAGGCGGAATTTGCGATAACCTTCTTACCTCTGTTGCATGTGCCTTTGTAAAACCGATAATACTTGCCCCCGCAATGAACTGTAATATGTGGGAAAGTCCCGTTATTCAAGAAAATATTGCTAAACTTGAAGATTTAGGTTATGTTGTTTTGTCTCCCGAGGAAGGGTTTTTAGCTTGCGGTTATAATGGAAGCGGTCGTCTGTGTTCAATTGAGCAAATTTTTGACAAAACCGTTGAAATATTAAACTCTAAAAAAAAACTTCTTAACAAAAAAATAGTAATAACTGCAGGCGGAACAAAAGAAAAAATAGACGCCGTCAGATTTATTTCTAATTTTTCTTCTGGAAAAATGGGGATAGCACTTGCAGATGAAGCCTATAATTTAGGTGCTGATGTTGTTTTGATAACAACACAATGCCCCCCACCCCAACCCTCCCCCTCAAGGGGGGAGGGAGAAGTGCAAGCTTCTTGTAAAAAAAATACAAGTATAAATCAAGGAGCACAAGCTGATTTAGGACCCTCTCCCCCCTTGAGGGGGAGGGTTGGGGTGGGGGGCTCTTACCACATTGAATTTGTTCAAACTGCTCTTGAAATGAAAGAGGCAGTAGAAAAAGAGTTTACAGATGCGGATTGCTTGATTATGGCTGCAGCAGTTGCTGATTATAGGGCGAAAGAAGTTGCTGATTTTAAGATGAAAAAGACTTCCGAAGATGAAATATCAATTAGTTTAGTCAAAACTCCCGACATTTTAAAGGAAATCTCGCAAAAGAAGAGTAAAAACCAGCTTGTTATAGGTTTTTGTGCAGAAAGTGAAAATGTTGTAGAAAATGCAAAAGAAAAAATTAAGAAAAAAGGCTGTGATTATTTGATTGCAAATGATATTTCCCGCTCAGATATAGGGTTTTCAAGTAATTACAACGAAGTTTACATCATAAATAAATCACTTAACGTTACTAAAATAGAAAAAGCAACTAAAACACAAGTTGCCAAAGAGATTTTTGAGGTTATATTACATTAGAATTTACGGAAAAAGGAACTTTTTCCGCATGCTCTTACTTAAAAACCAAACCGCTGAAAACTGCCGGCAAAGTCTGCAACAAAACTACCCCTACGATACATATTGTACTGATTAATTCAGCTAACGTAAATTTTTTTTCATTATTCATACCTATTCCTCCCGACTAACTTTATCTGATTAATATATCGGCATTTTTTTCCAATAGTTTAAAAATGAGGAATAAATTATTACAAAAGTTTAACAAACGGCACATGCGTTTTATGTCATTACTGCACAAGCCTTGCTCAGAAATTAAAATATTGCCATGTCTATCAAAAACCGCATACAATAAGTATTAATTTCTTCGGTTGTCAATTCTAAAGCCTCTTTACATTTTTCTAAATAAGCCTTTATGACACTGCCTGTCCTATTTTTCCCTTCTTCACAGTGTACAAGCACTTTTTTACCTGCTTTTAATTGTTCTTCAACAAAATTAACTGCTTGTTTTAAATGTTCTTGATTATCTTGATTAAATCTTTCGAAATGTAAATATTCCATACCATGTTCTTTTGCCAGTCGGGCTTCTTCATGATTTAAACCGCATAAATCCAGTATAGTCGTAATCCCTTTTTGTTTAAGTTCTGCAAAGTCTTGGACACTTGGAAGAGAACTTCTGAATAATCGTTCTTCCAATCCTTTACCTATTACTTCACTAAATTTTTCCGACAGCGAACCAAAACTCACTTTAGATACAGACGGGATAAAAACATCACGGTTTAATTGGTTTTTACCGTAAACAAAACCGTTTTCATTACTTGAGCGATTAACCGAATTACCTTTAAAAATTAACGGATTTATACCCAAAACTTTCATACTTACACCTACACTTTCTTTATATCTGATTAAAGAATGCTAAAAAAAATTATTGCCATGTAAATTATCGGTTAAAACAGCAAAAATGTCCTAAAACACTCCAGTTGAAACGTTTCTTGATAATTGTAAATTTTTATGAATTTTTGATAAAAAGATTATTTGGGATGAGGTTGCGGAAAAATTTTACTATCCTAGTACCCAGCCTTATAATGCTCATAAATTGAGAGTGTTAATTTTGAGATAGATAAAATCCACCAAAAGTGTCACCCTGAACTTGCTTCCAGTACTGTCCATGATAAATTTAAGTAGCCAAAACCCATTCAAATTGAAGTTGATTAGGATTCTTGTGCCGTCGTCGACCATAATTTCTTATTCGTAGGCAATTAAATAAATTACTCCCCACTA
>JAQVKX010000200.1 GCA_028694425.1 Candidatus Gastranaerophilales bacterium | reverse complement strand
ATAACAACAAACTTTAATGAAACTTTCTCGGGAAACAAAGTTGTTAACGCATACAATTTACAAAATCAATAACAAGAACTCTTCAAAACTCAATTGGACGAGCAGTTCGGGCTGGCAATGAGCTTAACAAAAAGAGTCGGTTGGCTTTCTCCGGTTATGTATACAATCGCAGCCTGCGGTATTGCTACCGTAATGGCATACGGAAACCATCTGATTATGGCAAAGGAGTTGACAAGCGGAAGTTTCGCTGCTTTTGTCGCTTCCCTATTGCTTTTATATAAACCGACTAAAACACTCGGGCAAACGCTTGCGGGTATACAATATTCTTTTGCAGCAATGAGCAGAACATTTGAGCTTTTTGACCTTGTACCCGAAATTAAATCAGACCCGAATGCTGTTAAAATGCAAGGTTTCAAAGAAAAAATCGAATTTAAGAACGTCTGTTTTGAATATGTAGAAGATTTACCTGTGTTGAAAAATGTTTCACTAACCATTCCGAAAAATGAAACCCTGGCACTTGTAGGAAACTCCGGCGGCGGAAAAAGCACGGTAGTTAATTTAATCCCGAGATTTTATGATGTAAAATCCGGCTCAATTGAAATTGACGGTATAGATATAAGAAAACTGGAACTTCGTTCTTTAAGAGACAATATCTCTTTTGTTTTTCAAGATAATTTCTTGTTCTCCGGGACAATCAGAGATAATATTTTAATGGGAAATCCTAATGCAAACGAATCAGAGTTGGAAAAAGTTGTTACAATGGCACATTTGGATGAATTTATTGACACTCTTGAACTCGGGCTTGATACGGTAATCGGTGAAAGAGGCTCTTCACTCTCGGGAGGACAAAGACAGCGTGTTGCAATTGCCCGTGCGATGATAAAAAATGCTCCTATTGTAATCCTTGATGAAGCAACATCTGCTCTTGATAATAAATCAGAAGCGATTGTCCAAATGGCTTTGGATAACTTAATGCAAAACAAAACGGTTTTTGTAATTGCACACAGACTTTCTACAATCCAAAACGCAGATAGAATTGCTGTTATTAACGAAGGTGAGCTTGTAGAACTCGGTACACACAATGAATTAATTAAAATAGAAAACGGAAAATACAAACATCTCTATGAAATGCAGTTTTCAAAGGCAGAAGTAACAGCGTAGGTTGGGCTTGACAAAGCGAACCGCTGAGTTATACGAAGCGTGTGAGCCTGTCCTTCGCAAGAAGAAAGCCCAACAATCAGCCCAACAGCACAAGGAGAAAAAATGGTAGAAGTTAAGCCGCTTGAGGCGATTGTTTATAATCAGGAAAAAGTTAATATGAATGATGTCATAGCTCCGCCTTATGACGTTATTTTGGACGATTACAGAGAAGAGCTTTATCAAAGAAGTCCTTATAACATTGTAAAACTGATTTTGGCAAAAGGCTCAAAGGACTTATCCGACCCAAACAACCGTTATGATGAAGCTGACAAAAATTTCCAAAAATGGCTGGAAGAAAAAGTCTTAATCAAATTAGATAAACCTTGTATTTTGTACATCCTGCAAAAGTACAAAACCGCCAACGGTAAACAAATTACCAGAAAAGGTTTTATTGCACGCAATAAAATTGAAGATTTTTCCACAAAAAAAATTCTTCCGCATGAGTTTACCATGGGCGGACCCAAAGAAGACAGGCTTAATTTGACCAAAAAGTGTAAGGCTAATTTTTCTCAAATTTTTATGGTATATTCCGACCCGCAAAAGCAGATTGAAAATGCGGTTGATTTAAGCCAAGTGCCATTTATTGACGTGACGGATGACAACGGTGTTCAAAATATTGTCTATAAGATTGAAGATGAAAAAACTCTCGCTTTGATTGAAAAAGTTATGGTGAACAAAACACTTTTAATCGCAGACGGGCACCATAGATATGAAACGGCGTTGAATTATTCTAAAATTAATACAAATCCGCAAACTCAATACGTAATGAGCTATTTTACCAATCTCGATGATGAAAATCTGCTTGTGTTTCCGACACACAGAATTATCACAAAAAGAATTGAACCTTATGTTTTACTTGAAAAAGTGAAAAAATACTTTGATATTGAAGAATTTACTTTTGACGGACAAAATAAAAATGAGATTAAGGCAAAATTTTTGCAGGCAATTGAAGAGAGCAACAAAACCCAAATCTCAATGGGATTGTATATGAAAAACGTTAACAAGTTTTATTTACTAACATTAAAAAATGACCCCTCACCCCTGTTTTCTAATTTTCGCAAGACTGCTCACGTTGAAAACAGCCCTCTCCCCCAAGGGGCGAGGGGAGAACAACAATCCATTAATGATATTTTAGATAAATTTGAAGTTCCTGATGTATTGAAAAAGCTTGATTTAACTGTACTTCATAAAGTTTTGATTACCAAGGAGTTTGGATATACCGAAGAAGAGCAAATGTCACAAGATGGAATAAAATATATTAAACAGGAAAGTGAAGCCTTTGATTTGGTTGATATAGGCAAAGCTCAAGCGTCTTTTATTATGGCGTATCCTAAAATTAAGGATATAAAAGAGATTTCCGAAGCCGGTTATCGCATGCCTCAGAAATCCACTTATTTTTATCCTAAATTATTATCAGGAATTGTTATCAACCCTTTATTTTGAAGAGAAATGATTAAATTCAATCACTCCGTTTTTTAATTTGTTATACTCATTATTCACGTCCTTAACGTAAAGGGAGTACTTTTCACCTTTTTTAAGCAATTCCAGTCTTTTTTCCAGTTCTTTTTTATAATTTGTATTTTTATTAAAGTTTTTGTTTTTAATGATAACAAAAGTCGGACCGCCGTTATATTTCAATGACTTATCTAATTGGGTAAAATTATCATCTGTTATAAAATTAACTTTGTCTTCATATTGCATCATAACACTCGGTTTGACTGCAAAATCAAACGTAACCAATTGGGATGTATAATCCGGTCTTATGCTTGTAATAGAATATTCAACAATTTCATTCTCACCGCCGGTATAGATTAAATTAAATATTTGAGATACAGACAGTGCTATAACAAAAATCATCGTAAATATATAACCGGAAAACACCGATAATGCACGCTTAGTGTATAGTCTTAAAATAAGCAATATTGATAAAACATAGAGAGTTAAAATTGTTACTTGTTTAAAATCAGCTATTTTGTCCTGAATTTCATAAGGGAGGAAATAATAGCTGACTGATGCGGTTAATGCCGCAAAAATAAACATAGCTGCAAAAATCAAGGTTGAATTGTAAATCGATTTTTCATGCTCACCTTTTTCATCGCTTACCCACCAAAAATAACCGGTCAAAAGTGCTGCAGCAGGGAAAACCGGTAAAATATATGTCGGTAATTTGGTACTTGAAATACTAAAAATCAAGAAAATTAAGGTAAAATATATTGAAGCAAATAAAATCAATTTTTGCTCATTAGTAGTTACTTCTATTAAACTCATTATTTTTTTGCCGGTAGTACCTTGAATACTTTTGAACTTATCGGATAATTTCTTACATCCGTCTGCGATAAATGCAAGGAATGTGAAAGTCCAGGGCATAAACCCGAGTAAAAATATCGGAATAAAATAAACAAAAGGCTGTTCTCTTCCGATAGTTTCAGAATTGATAAATCTTGC
>JAQVKX010000032.1 GCA_028694425.1 Candidatus Gastranaerophilales bacterium | reverse complement strand
TTTACCTTCTTTAAGTAAATCCAAAAACATTTTCACCCGTTCTTTTTCGTTAAATTTATGATAAGAAATTGTTTTTGTCTTAATATCATAATGGTTAAGCAGCTTTTGAGTAACTCTTGAATCTTCGCAGGCAATTATATCGGCTGATTTTAATACTTCAATAGCCCTTAAAGTTATGTCACCGAGATTTCCGATAGGTGTCGGGACTATGTAAAATTGTGCATTTTTTTTCATAAAAAAATAATAACAATAAAAAATATTATTGTAAAATGAGCTTGTTTATTTTAGACTAACTTAGTGCAAAGTTCCATGTCATTGCGAGGAGGCTTATGCAATAAGCCGACGAAGCAATCCAAAAAATATATCGTATTCTTGGATTGCTTCGTCGTTCGCAAAGCTCTCTCCTCGCAATGACATGAGGTTTATAAAAAATTAAGTAAAGGAGAGTTATTATGTCAAGAAAACCGATTATAGCAGGAAACTGGAAAATGAATAAGCTTCAAAGCGAAGCAAAAGAATTATTTTTAGGAATTGCATATTTTGCGGAAAGATTTACAAAAGAACAATTGCCGACAATCGTTTTAGCACCGACATTTACGTCACTTGCGGCAGTCGAGAGTATGAGATGCGACAAATGCAGGCCGCTTGTTGCAATTGCCGCTCAAAATTGCAATTGGGAAAAAAGCGGTGCATATACGGGCGAAATTTCAGTTGACATGATTAAAGATGCCGGATGCGAATACATAATTATAGGTCACTCTGAAAGAAGGCAGCATTTTCTGGAAACAGACGAAATGATTAATAAAAAAGCCAAAGCAATCTTGGAAGGCGGTTTAATCCCGATTATATGCTGCGGAGAAACCTTGGAGCAAAGAGAAGCAGGAATTACAGATTCTCACATCGCTTCACAAATTAAGGCAGCATTGGCAGGCTTGACTGAAGAAGAAATTTCAAAATCAGTTATCGCATATGAGCCGATTTGGGCAATAGGAACAGGAAAAACCTGTGATGCAGATGAAGCAAACAGAGTTATTGCAATGATTAGAAATGTCATTAAGGACTTAAGCAGTATTGCGGCAGGTGATGCAATCAGAATTCTTTACGGCGGAAGCGTTACTCCTTCTTCAATCGAAGAACAAATGTCAAAATCAGACATTGACGGAGCTTTAGTCGGCGGAGCAAGCTTAAAAATCGACAGCTTCAGCGAAATCATCGCAAATACAATGAAAGTTACCGTAAAATAAATAAAAGGTGACATAACTCTAAGCGAGGAACGAGCCATAGAGGTATGTCATTGCGAGAAGGAACGAAGTTCCGACGCGGCAATCCAAGAATCAAAATGTAAAAAATGAAGAAGTAGGTCTGGCTAGTATGCTCCACCTACTTTTATTTTTTTAATGATAAACATTTTCTTTGTTGGCTTTGACAGTTACATCTTGACCATTAACTCTTTTAATATATTCATAACCGTCTCTGCTGAATCCATAGCTATAAGAATAGGCATCTGCATATCTGCTTCCGGGTGTTGCTTGAAGATTTTCAGCTAAGTTAGTTACCAACGCAAATTTGGCTTCGCCATCAGGAGCCAAATCTAATATTCTATAAAAACCTGCTTTTTCCGAATCCGAAACTGCCATTGTATCTTGTATATGGTAACCGTAGGAAGTTTTTGTAACCCTCCTTGCTAAACCGGCATCATCTCCTGAAAGATTATACCTCATTCCCTCTAATGGTACAGCTCTAAGATCAATATTAGGATCATTGTAAACACTTTCTATAAATCCGTCTAATGCAGTTCGACCTTCCGAAGCAATTTTTCGTCTGATTATTGTAGGATCAACTTCTCTACTGAATCTTAATAAACTATTATGTGTATCTGCTTCCACTTTCATAACCTTGTCACCATCTACTTCGCGGGAATATCTATAAGTAATTTTGTCATCAGAATGGTGAAACATAAGAAATGTATGTGAAGGTTTGTTATGCTGAGAATTTCCTTTATGTCTTATTTCAACGTGAGCAACCCCTCCATCAGGTTTAAATCTGATTAATCCAAAGGTGCTGTCATTATTTTGAACAATAGCAATAGAGCCATCATTGTTATATTTAATCTTAGTACGTGTCCCTCCGTCATATACCATTCTTTTCCTGCAAGATGGTTCAAGTGTGTGTGCTTCAGTAAAACGTCTCATTTCTGCGATAAATTGCTTTGCTTCTCTGTAACCTTCTCTTGCAATTTTTCTTGCCAATTTTTCAGTGTCAGCAGCAGTAGCACTTGTAAAACTAATAGTATCGGTGTTTAACACTGATAATGGTTGAAGTTGTGAACTATAACTTTGATTTGACTTTTTTGTTTGTGTTTGTTGTAAAAACGGTTTAAATCCTATCGGTCTAATTCCTATACTCATCTTTTTCTCCTTTTTTCTCTAAATAAAATAATCCCTTTTGTATAATATAAAACATGTAAAAGAAGTTTTTATCGATTTTTGAGGGGAGAACTTAATAATTATTTACAAATCATCCGTTCAATTTTTTAATCAATTTTTCGGCTGCGGTCAAAAGCGGGTCAATGCTTGGCGAATAAGGCGGAGCATAAGTTAAGTCGCTTGCAAAAAAATCGTCCACGGTCATCGGGCAAACCAAACTTGCCGCAACCGTGTTAATTCTTTTGTCTGCATCTCCACAGCCAATTCCTTGAGCACCGAGTAATTTTCTGGAATTTTTGTCCGCAATGAGCTTTATTGTAATATTCTTAGCTTCGGGCATATATCCGACTTTATCCGATTTTGTAACAACAACCGAAACAGGCTCATACCCGAGTTTAAGGGCTTGCTTTTCCGTCAATCCGGTAATTGACATTGTAAATCCGAAATATCTTGTAACAGCAGAGCCCAAAATCCCTTCAAAAAGGTCTTTTTCTCCGCACAGGTTAATTGCTGCACAACGGCCTTCTTTGTTTGCGGTTGAACCAAGCGGAACCCAAACAGGAGTGCATGAAACTATGTGGTTTTTTTCAATACAATCACCAGCGGCATAAATATCTTCAATATTAGTCTGCATTTTCTTGTTAACTTTTATCGCTTTGGTCTCGCCAAGTTCAATTCCCGCATCGACGGCAAGTTCTACGTTTGGTTTTACTCCCGTTGCAATAATTACTAAATCGGCATCAAACTCAAGCCCGTTTTTTGTCTTAACACCTTTGACTTCATTTTCACCTATAAGCTCAACAACAGCATCAGAATTTATTATTTTGACATTATCGCCGTCACGTTCCAAAATATGCTTTTTTATAATATCCGAAATTTCATCATCAAAAAAAGGCATTATCCTGGGCGAAAATTCTATCATTTTAACCTTTAATCCCTGTTTAACAAAAGCCTCCAGAAGTTCAATCCCGATATAACCACCGCCGACAATTACCGCATTTTTTGACTTCAAAACCTTTTCTTTGATATTAATTCCGTCTTCTAAAGTTCTCAATGTAAAAACATTTTTTAAATTAACATTTTTAATCGGCGGAATAAAGGGTCTTGCACCGGTTGCAATAACCAGTTTGTCATAATCCACAGTAATTTCTTGTTTTTTTTCAAAATCATTTACAATAATTTGTTTTTTATCAGGTAAAATCTTCGTACATCTGTGCAAAAGGTGAATATGAATATTACTTTCTTCAAATTCCTCAACGGTTCTTGCAATAAGCATATTATAATCGTCAAAATTCCCTTCAATAAAGAAAGGTAAGCCACATGCCGAATAAGAGACATGTGTATCATCCGTATAAATGTCGATTTGAGTGTCTGGTTTTAATCGTCTCGATTTTGCTGCTGCTTTTGTTCCTGCAGCTACTCCGCCTATTATAACAATTTTTTCCATAGGACTATTATAACTGATATTAATTTCTTTTCAATCCTGAATATTGGTTAAAAAAAAGCCCAATGCAAAAACATTGAGCTTTTTTGGATAAAATCCAAATAAATGTTGCCTTTTCAGCTTGTCGATTAACCTTGTATAAGTGTTAATGCGATTTGTGGAGCTGAATTTGCTTGTACCAACAAAGTTGCAGATGCTGATTGTAATATTTGAGCTGCAACGTATTGTGCAGATTCTTCTGCTACGTCAGCATCTAAGATTGTTGATCTTGCTGCTTTTAAGTTTGTTTGTTGTACATCCAAACCGTCACTTACTGCTTCCAATTTGTTTTGAGCAGCACCGATTTTTGTTTCTCTTGTTGTGACAGTTGATATCATGCTATCTACACTGCTTAACAAACCGCTGATTGCAGAAGTTGCACCACCACCGCTTGCTGATGTGTAAATAGTTGTTGATAAAGTATCCAAACCGGTTAATGTTGTACTATCGATAGCACCAAATATAGTACTGTCAAGGTTGATAGTATCACTGGCAGTTGTACCTACCTGTAATGTGATACCTGTACTTGCTGCACCTGTTGAAGCTGTATCACCAAAGAGTTTTACATCGTTAAATGTCGCATTTGCTGCTAAACTCTTGATTTCTGCTACACGTGCTGCTACTTCTTCAGATATTGCTTGCAAGTCTGCATCTGAATAAGTTCCGTTAGCTGCTTCTGTAATCAAATCGTTAATACGTTGTAAGTTATCCGTAATAACGTTCAATGTACCTTCAGCAGTATCTAACAAGTTAGAACCGATTTTTACGTTACTTGTAGCGACTTTAGAAGAAGAAATTGTTGTAGTTAATCCTGTTGCTACCGCTAACCCTGCTGCATCATCCTTTGCTGAGTTAATTTTAGAACCGGATGACATTCTTTCCATCGCTGTGTTCATTCTGTCCGTTGCATTTGATAAGTTTGTTTGAATACGCAACGCTTGTAAGTTGGTGTTTACCGTAATTGCCATAGTTGATCTCCTTTCAAGTGACCCTGTTACTTCCGTGTTTTACTTCCGTGTTTATTCTTTTTTGCAAAGCAAAAACAGCCTACTACCGAACGAGGCTATACCGCTACTCTTACTTCACATTCACATATTACGACTTTTTTCAGCATTTATTAATTCAAATTTAGTTTGAATTATCTGATACTAAAGTATAATTTTAGTATATATCGTTTTTATTATTTTTTAAAGTATCATTCAAAAAATAAAACAAATCTTAATACACAAACAAATAAATGTAGGCTGCAGCCCCAGTATAATAAGACATCTTGAGACATAACATTTCTTTACAATCAGAATGGGTTTGTAAATTTATGTAAAGGCAGGTTTAAAAACTTGTAAAATTGGGCAAAAACTAGGGGGGAATAGTGAATAGAAAACGGAAAAGAAGACAAGATGCGTAGAGGCGTAGATGCGTAGAAAACAAAACTTTTTACCTTTTCACCCATTCACCCATTCATCTATCCACCTCCTTAATCACCCATTCACCTGTTCACCTTATAACCTAAAAAAAAGCGGGCTATAAACCCGCTTTTGTTGTATTTACTATTTACTTTATCTACTGTCCTTGAATAAGTGTCAGTGCTATCTGTGGAGCTGAATTTGCTTGTACCAACAAAGTTGCAGATGCTGATTGTAATATTTGAGCTGCAACGTAATCTGCTGATTCTTTTGCTACGTCTGCATCCATCATTGTTGACTTAGCTGCTTTCAAGTTTGTTTGTTGAACATCCAAACCGTCTGCTACTGCTTCCAGTTTATTTTGAGCAGCACCGATTTTTGTTTCTCTTGTTACAACAGTTGAAACCATACTTTCAACACTATCCAACAATGCACTGATTGCAGAAGTTGCACCGCCGCCGCTTGCTGATGTATAAATTGTTGTCGCCAAAGTATCCAAACCGGTTAATGTTGTACTATCTATAGCTGCGAATATTGAACTGTCAAGATTAATTGTATCTGAAGATGTTGTACCTACTTGGAATGTAATACCAGTACTTGCTGCACCTGCAGTGTCACCAAATAATCTTACATCGTTAAATGTTGTACTTGTAGCTAAACTCTTGATTTCAGCTACACGTGCCGCTACTTCTTCAGATATTGCTTCTAAGTCAGAATCGGAATAAGTTCCGTTAGCTGCTTCAGTAACCAAGTCATTAATACGTTGTAAGTTATCCGTAATAACGTTCAATGTACCCTCGGCTGTATCTAACAAGTTAGAACCGATTTTTACGTTATTCGAAGCGATTTGCGAAGATGAAATCGTTGTTTCTAAACCTGTTGATACCGCTAAACCTGCTGCGTCATCCTTTGCCGAGTTAATTTTAGAACCGGATGACATTCTTTCCATCGCTGTATTCATTTTATCTGTTGCCAATGTTAAATTTCTTTGAATACGCAATGCCTGTAAATTTGTGTTGACCGTAATAGACATAAGTTGATCTCCTTTCAAATGACCTTTATACTTCCATGTATTTTATTATTCTCTAATTAAAAAGATAAAAAGAAATACAACTATACTTAAGTTATATTTTCTTCTCTCTTCTCTTTCTCTATTACGACACATTTTAGTTATACTTTATACTCCATCAAGAGGATATTTATCCACCTTGCCTCATACTTTTGATGGAAAAACAGCAAAATGTGAAATGTGAAAGGTGAAATGTGAAAGGTGAAATGTGAAATGGAAAATAGTTTATAAGTTGATAGTCGATAAGTTTATAAGTTAAAAATAAAATTAAACTTTTAAAATATTCGACTATTTGACTTTTCAACTTCTTTTCACATTTCACATTTCACGTTTCGCTTTTTGCTTTTTTAAAACAATTTCATTGAAATAACTTTTTCTGCAATCCGGACAGTGTTAAGTGCTGCTCCTATTAATAGGTTATCAGCAACGCACCAAAGTGAGACACCATTTTGGAAAGCCAAGTCTTCTCTTATCCTTCCGACATAAACAGGGTTTCTGCCGGTCACATCAATTGCTGTAGGGTATTCAAACTTATCGGGATTATCAACTAACATAACGCCGTAAGCATGTTGCAAGATTGTTCTTACAAGTTCCGCTGACATATGCTGTTTAAACTCAATTGTTACAGCTTCCGAATGCCCACGATAGACCGGAACTCTTGCGGCAGTACAAGAAATCGGGAAATCATCCTCAAGGTGCAAAATTTTTCTCGTTTCGTTTGTAACTTTCATTTCTTCTTTTGTGTAACCGTTTTCACAGAATGAATCTATTTGAGGAATTACATTGAATGCTATCGGTTTTTTAAATACTTTATTTTCAAATTCTTTACCTCTTAAAACAGCTTTAGTATTTTCGGTTAATTCGTTAATTGCGGCAATTCCTGCTCCGCTTACCGATTGATAAGTAGAGACAATAAGTCTTTTCATAATTGCATGAGTATGAAGCGGCTTCAGAACAAGCATTAATTGAGATGTTGAGCAGTTCGGATTTGCAATAATTCCTTTATGTTTTTTTAAGTCATTATCATTAACCCCGACAATTACAAGCGGAACATCTTCGTTCATCCTGAAAGCACTTGAATTATCGATTAAAACACAGCCTCTTCTTACTATTTCAGGGGCAAGAGCTTTGCTTGTAGAGGCACCTGCTGATGCCAAAACAATATTAAGCCCGACAAACGCCTCCGGCGTTGCTTCCTCTACTGTAAACATTTCGCCTTTAAATTCAATTTGTGTACCGGCACTCCTTGTGCTTGCCAACATTTTTATTTCATTATAAGGAAGATTAACCTCTTCTATTACTTTTAATATTTCCCTGCCGACAACTCCGGTCGCACCGAGGATTGCTATATTCGGTAAACTCATGTTAAATCCTTTCATTTAATCTTTCAGGTGAAAGGGTTATAGGGTGAACGGGTGAATAGTTAAAAATAACCTTTAACCTGTTCACCTCTTCACCTTATAAAATCTTTTCCAATCCGTATACAAAATCATTATGTTCTGATACATATTTTACAGCTAAAATAACCCCCTGCATATAGCATGCCCTGTCCATTGAATCATGACGGATTTTAAATATTTGTCCGGAAGAGCCGAAAATCACTTCCTGCGAGGCTATATAACCAGGCATTCTCACTGAATGAGTATGTATATCCGAATATGATGTGCCACCTCGAGAACCCTTTATTAATTCTTCTTCTTGACAATTCCCTTTTGCAAAAGATTTGTTTGCATTTGCCTCTGCTATCATTTTAGCGGTTTTAACAGCTGTTCCTGAAGGAGCATCTTTTTTTTGATTGTGATGAAGTTCAATTATTTCTGCATTATCAAAATATTTTGCCGCCTGAGCCGAAAACATCATCATTAAAACTGCACCTGTAGAAAAGTTTGGAGCAATCAAGCAAGAAGTATTTTTTTCTGTAGAAAGTTTTTTTAATTCCTCAATTTGTTCGTCAGAAAGCCCTGTTGTGCCTATTACAGGTTTAATTCCGTTATTCAGACAAAATTTAGCGTTTTCGAATATTGATTTTGGTTGAGTAAAATCAACCAAAACATCAATTTTGACTTCTTTTAGTGCTTCTTCTATTGTCTCAAAGATATCATGCCCACTGCAAATATCGATTTGTGCAGCAAGCTCTAAGCTGTCATCTTCTTCAACCGCCTTAATAACTTCTCCGCCCATCTTTCCGCAAGCACCGCATACTGCTACTTTTATCATATTAAATCCTTTCACTTATTGTCAGTGTGAAAGGTGAAATGTGAAAAGTGAAAGAATTACTTATTCACTTATTCACTTATTCACTTATTCACTTTTAAAATTATATGACAAAAATTTCTTATGATAAAATAATTTTATGAATATTTTTTCTGAAAAAGTACCTATAAATAAGCAGGCAGAGATAAAAAATTTTATTCTGCAAAATTTTGATGCAATTGTAAGCCTGAAACAATATGCCCTTTGGGAAATAAAAAATAAGGATTTTGTTGCCACTTTTTATAATTCATCAAAATTTGTTATCCAAGGGAAGAATATTAGTGCACTATTGGAATGTTTAAGTTCTAAGTTTGATTTTATCAGGAAACAGGAAACAGTAAACAGTAAACAGAATGTTGATTTTGCAAAGCAAAATCAACAACTTTTCAACTTTTCACCTGTTCACCTGTTAAACTGCGAGGTAGCAACGCTGCCCCGCATAGGTACAGACGAATCCGGTAAAGGCGATTTTTTCGGTCCACTGGTTGTTGCCGGGGTTTTATTGGACGAAAAAAATCTTCCATTATTTGAAGAATTAGGCATAAAAGATTCAAAAACCTTAAAAGATGAACAAATGCTTAAGATGGCACAACAAGTCCAAAAACATTCTGTTTTTTCGGTTGTCACAATATCTAATGCAAAATATAACGAGCTTTATGCTGATTTTAAGAATCTCAATAAACTTCTTGCTTGGGGGCATGCAAGGGCAATAGAGAATATTCTCGAAAAATCTCCTTGTGAATATGCACTTTCGGATAAGTTCGGCGATGAAAGCCTTATTCAAAACGCTTTAATGAAAAACGGACGTACGATTCACCTAGAACAAAGAGTCAGAGCAGAAAGCGATATTGCTGTAGCGGCTGCTTCCGTACTTGCACGTGCAACTTTTGTTCAAAAAATGCAGCAGATTGAAAAATTTTACGGATGTAAATTCCCTAAAGGCTGTAATGACATAGTAAAAGACTGTGCAAAAGAATTCATCCAAAAATGGGGTCAAGGCAGATTAATTGAAGTTTGCAAAGCACATTTTAAAACTTATAAAGAAATTATTAATTAGATAAATATTTAGTAAAATCACAAAGATTTTTCTGCATAATTTGAGTTTTCTCAAATAGAATATCAATTAAAAATTCTTTTTCTCCACAATATTCAATTAAAATTTCTGTAAGTTTTGCAACAGTGATAATTGATGTTTCAAGTTCGTTGATTTTTTCAAACTCTTGTAAGGTACATTTCATTTTTAGTCCTTTTTGTTAAAAATATATAGTAATAAAATAATATTTTTTGTAATTAATTACTATAAATATAACAATTTTTCTAAAATTTGTCAAATATTGTATCCTAAAAATATGACTAGAGCTTGCGGAAAAATTAGGAATTTTTCTCGCAATCTCCCTTGTCCGACTCGCATCCTTACCACCGGCTATCCCGCAGCTGGTAAGGGTACGAGCACTTCCAAGGTTGGACTTGAAAAATCTCAAAAAATTGTCCTTTTTTGGATTTTTCCGCGTCCTCCTAAAATAAATTAAAAATTATGAAAAGGGGTAAAAATGTCTGTAAGAGAATTTATGAAGATGTTATTGGTGAAAGAATGTATGACTTTAACAGAGTTGGCAAAACAAGCATCAAAAGTTTCAAAGAAAAAAATAACTGTAGACAGCATCTCAAGAAAACTGCAAAAAGAAACAATGAAGTTTAATGAGGCAGAATTTTTAGCCGGTATATTAGGATATAAAATTAATTTCGAAAGAATGAATTAGACTTACATAAACTTAAACAACAGGGTTGTATTGACCCTAAGCGACTTGAATTTTATACCCTAATTCATTGAGAATTTTTGCGACTGTTTGAATTTTTGGCTCTTTTCTGCTTTTGAATATATCATATAATGCTGCTCTGCTCATTTTTGTTCTCTTTGCGAAATTGGATACACTGTCTTGAGCTTTTATAACATATTCCAAAGAACGGAAAAATCCGTTAAAATCACCATCTTCCAAAAATAATTCTAATGAGGCATTAAGATATTCCTTTATTATCTCAGGAGTAGATAGAAACTCCATTATAACTTCATCATGCGATACACTATTTTTATATTTAGCCATAATTATAATCCTTTCCAAATTTTTAAATATTCTTTTGCTTTTTCTATATCTCTTGATTGAGTTTTTTTATCACCCGCATTAAGTAATAGTAAAATTACACCGTCAACTTCTTGAAAATAAATTCTATAACCTGAACCGAATTTAAACCTTAACTCTGATATTTCTCCGAGTTTTTTACAATCACCGTAATTACCTTCTTGTAATCTTGTAATTCGAGCATATATTCTTGTTTGATACTGAATATCTAAAGAATTAATCCATTCAACAACAGGAATTTTACCATTATCTAATTTAAAATATTTAACCTCTTTCATTATTACATTGTAAACTAAAGAGTACAATTTTTCAAGTAGGTATTTTATAATATTTGTTATATGAGATAATCGTTACAATTTGTAATGCTATTTTACTTAATGATTTACAAATATTTATTAATGTTGTAATATTTAATTGTGCAATAAAAAACTTTTACGTAAGTATTTCTTTTGGTTTTTTGTTGTACGTGACCGGTAGTTTCAAGTTTTGGAACTACAAATCAAACTTGACAAAGATGGGATAGCCCTATTACAGAAGGCAAAAATTTGAAACAAGAAATCAACAGACACGAAATATTGGAAAAAATTACGCCATTGATTGAAAATACGGCAATACGGTTTAATTTAATCCCGATTGAAATCGATTTCGAAAAAGAAAACCACCGTTGGTATTTGAGGATTTTTCTTTTTGCACATGACAGAGGTGTTACTCTGGATGATTGTGAAAAAGTAACCCGTAGCCTCAGCGATTTTCTGGATGAATTAATACCTTTCAAATATTATCTGGAAGTTTCATCACCCGGATTAGAGCGAAAATTCAAATCTGATAAAGAATATTTATTTTTCAGAGGAAAAAATGTAAGCATAAAATTAAAAGAACCTTTGGAAGGTGAAAGCGAAAATATTTTCAGAGCAAACTTAATTGACTATGATGAAGCAAAAAGGAATATTTACATAAAAAGATTAACAGACGAAAAGGAAATGATTTTAAATTTAGACAAAATTAAAAATACAAGACTATATATCGAGTGAAATGTGAAATGTGAAACGTAAAAGATTTTTTCTTCTCACTTCTCACCTCTCACCTTAATAAAAAGGAGAAAAAAATGATTAAAATAGGAACAGCGTTATTTGAAGCATGTGAACAGTTAGAACGTGAAAGAGGAATATCAAAAGAGGTTTTGATATCATCATTATGTGATGCACTTGTTGCAGCTTACAAAAAACATATGCACATAAAAGAAGCAACAAACATTGAAAGCATTTTGGATGAACAATCAGGTGAAATAGGTGTTTTTAGGACAAAATTAGTTGTTCAGGAAGTTGAAGACGAAAACGAACAAATTTCATTAAAAGATGCAAAAGAAATCGATGAAGATGTTGACTTAGATGATGAAGTTAAAATTGAAGTAACTCCTGATCAATTCGGCAGAATAGCGGCACAATCCGCAAAACAGGTTATAACTCAAAGGATAAGAGAAGCTGAAAGAAACCTTGTTTTGGCTGAATTTATGGATAAAAAAGGAACTCTTACAACGGGGATTATTCAACGTGTTGAAAATCGCAACGTTATTGTAAATATCGGCAAAACCGATGCCATTATGCCTCAAAAAGAACAAATCCCGGGAGAATTTTACAAATCCGGCAACAGAATCAGAGTTTTTGTTCTTAACGTAAAAGAAACAAACAGATTGCCGCAAGTAATTGTCTCTCACGCTCATTCGGAAATCGTCAGAGAACTTTTTGAACTGGAGGTTCCGGAAATTGAAGACGGAATTGTTGAAATCAAGTCAATTTCAAGAGAAGCGGGATTTAGAACAAAAATAGCCGTCTGGTCAAATGACCCTGAAGTCGATTCGGTCGGAGCTTGCATCGGACCGAGAGGCAGTCGTATTCAAACAATTGTCGGCGAACTGAAGAACGAAAAAATCGACATCGTCAGATACTCAGAAGACCCCGTAGAATATATTGTTAATGCCCTTTCTCCTGCAAGAATAGTTTCTGTGGATATTTTGGCAGATGATGAATACTCGAGAGAAGCGGTTGTTGTTGTTCCTGATGATCAACTGAGTCTTGCAATCGGTCGTGAAGGTCAAAACGTAAGACTTGCACATAAATTAACCGGCTGGAAAATAGATATCAAAAACGTAAGCCAAATGGCAAAGGCTGAAGCTGAAAACCAACAACATTATGAAACTGTCAATGCAAAAAATATTAAGGAAGAAATTGAAAAAGCACCTGAATTGACGGTTACCGCCGATGAAAATAAACCTGTTGAAAAAATTGAAAAAATAGAAAAACCTAAGAAAACTAAAAAAGAGGTGGCAACAAAGACAGCAACCACAAAAAAAACTTCGGCAAAGACAAAAAAAGTTGACGAAAAACCTAAAAAGGCTCCGGTAAAGTCAGAAAAACCTAAAAAGGCTGCAGCAAAAGCAGAGAAACCGAAGAAAGAAAAAGCAAAGCCAAAAAGCGAAAAGCCAAAAGCAAAAGGTAAAAAGTGAAGCGTGAAGCGTGAAGAGTGAAGCGTGAAGGGAAGTTTATAAGTTTATAGGGGAATAAGATTATATTTTTTTTAAACCTATAAAACCATAATCCGATAACCCTATAAAATAATCAACTTATAGACTTATCAACTTATAAACTGCTTTAATAAGTAAGGTGGGCATACTTGCCCACCAAAAGATGCAATGAACGACCCAGTGGACAAATGCCAACGAAAATTAAGGTTACAAAAAATGCAATATTTCATAGGTTCTTACATAGTTACAATACTCGGAATTATATCAGCGTGGTTTTGGGGCGAGCATGTTCGCCCCGGCTCAGGGCTGGTAAGTGTTTTTATTGTCTTGGTATTGAGCATACTTGAAGTAAGCCTGTCTTTCGACAATGCAGTTGTAAACGCCATGAAACTTGAAAAAATGAATGAAAAATGGCGTAGGATGTTTTTGACGATAGGTATTCTCATAGCGGTTTTCGGTATGAGATTTTTGTTCCCTGTGCTGGTTGTTTCGATTTTTGCTAACCTAGGTTTGCTTGAAGTCGTAAAGATAGCGGTTTCTGATTCTGCAAAGTATGCTTATTACTTACACCAAACACATGCACCGATTGTTACATTCGGCGGCACTTTTCTTATGATGCTTTTCTTGGCTTATTTTTTTAATGAGCAAAAAGAAGTACATTGGATTAAACATATAGAAAAAAAGCTGCAATATTTTGGTAATATTAAAAGTGCGGAAACAATTATAACTATTTTAGCTTTGTTTTTAGTTCAGACGCAAATAGCCCCGGAACAAAAATTATTTGTTGTTTTATCAGGTCTTAGCGGTATATTTATTTATCTTTTAATTGACGGTATTACACAATGGCTTGAGCAAAAAGAAGAAGAAAGCACAAAACATTTTGCAACTACTGTAAAAGGTTCGGGCTTTATAGGATTTTTGTATCTGGAATTAATTGATGCTTCGTTTTCGCTTGACGGTGTTTTAGGAGCCTTTGCTCTAAGCAAAGATATTGTTATAATTTCAATCGGGCTTGCAATCGGTGCAATGTTTGTGCGTTCTTTGACAATTATGCTGGTTGAAAAAAAGACTTTGGACAAATATCTTTACCTTGAACATGGTGCTCATTGGGCAATCGGTGCCTTAGCCGTTATAATGATGGTTTCGGCATTCCATGAAGTTCCCGAAGTTTTAACCGGACTTATCGGTCTAGCCTTTATTATTCTTGCACTTGTTTCATCATTGTTGCATAATAAGAGGGTGAAACGTGAAATGTGAAATGTGAAAAGAGTTTATAGGTTTATAGGGTGATGGGGTTATAGGTTATTTTTAAAAGCCATAAACCCATAATCCGATAATCCTATAAACTAAAATAATTTTCCATTTTCCATTTCCAATTTTCCATTTGTTAAATCACCTGTTCATCTTATAACCTTATAACCTAAAATATGACTGAACTAATCAAACTACCGCTTATAAGTTTTGTTGTAACTTCTTTTAATTACGAAAAGTACATAATAAAAACACTTGAAAGTATTAAAAACCAAAGTTACGAAAACATTGAAATAATCGTTGTCGATGACAAATCCGACGATAACTCTGTCTTGAAAATAAAAGGATTTTCCCGGCATAATCCCGATTTTACGGTTAAATTAATCGAACATGCCGAAAACAAAGGTCAAATGGCTTCAATGCAATCAGGATTAATGCAGGTGAACGGACAATTTGTCTGCTTTATTGATTCTGATGATGTTTTGGTGAAGGATTATGCCAAAACTCTTTTAAGAGTTCACTTGTCGTCAAGTGTAGCTTTTGTTTCAGGACAACTGATTGAAATCGGTGAGAATGACGAAATTCACACAACTTATTCGGTTTCATCTTTTCAAAAAGAAAAAAACTTTGAACTGAAATCGCTTGACGAACTGCTTAAAATCGATATAGACAACGTTGATTTTAAAGTTTTGACGTTAAAGGAAGCCCCCTTCGGGGGCTGGCACTGGTCGGCAATGAGTGCAAACATGTTTAGGAAATCGGTTCTAGACTTGTTTTTGCTATATGATACACCTGAGAATTGGAAAATTTGTCCCGATAAATTCCTGCTTAACTTTGCCCATCTGATTGGCGATTCGGCAATTGTTTATGCACCTTTGGTAGGATACCGCAGACATTTGGGAAATGCAGGCTGTTCTAAGCTTGTTTGCGGCTGCAAACGCTATAATAACGATGAAATAACCAAAATTAATATCGAAAACAATAAAAAAATCAGAAAAGACGCTCTTAATTTTATTAAAAAGAACAAAAGTTCTTTCATTGCGAAACTCGGCAAACGTGGTGTTAATTATATCACTTGGCAAGTCCGGTTGTCTTATTTTAAAATAGATTTTAAAAAAGCATTCGGCTGTTTGTTTAAAATATAAAAGTCAGA
The DNA here is from genome assembly GCA_028694425.1 of Candidatus Gastranaerophilales bacterium. GTDB lineage: Bacteria > Cyanobacteriota > Vampirovibrionia > Gastranaerophilales > Gastranaerophilaceae > JAQVKX01. Next base: position 231 of record JAQVKX010000032.1, on the reverse strand, counting down.
CCCTCGGAGTAACACACCACGTTACATGAACGCTGCTGGGATTGTCTCAACGTTACTTTTACCCGACGCTAATCTGACTTTTAAACTTATCATATTAATTATATGAGCTTGCGGAAAAATTAAAATTTTTCTCGCAATCTCCGTTGTCCGGCTTAATCCCATACCGCCGGCTATCCCGCAGCCGGTATGGGATTAGCACTTCTTAGGTCGGATTTGAAAAATTGCGAAAAA
>JAQVKX010000031.1 GCA_028694425.1 Candidatus Gastranaerophilales bacterium | reverse complement strand
TGTGCTGATTTAGGTATGCATCTTCCATCGGATGCAGAACTGACATCAATATACACCACAACAACCAAAAACTCGGGTATTAAAAGCCTGCTGAATATGTCAGGGGATTACTGGTCTTCGTCGGAGTGCGACAGTTACGACGCATGGAGGCGGTACTTCCCTAGTGGCGGCCACTACAACGGCACCAAGGTCAATGCCTACTATGTTCGGTGTGTCAGGTAAGTTAATCATTTAAATATTTAATCATTTCGCGATTTTAAAAAAATAACAAATTATAAGCAAAATGCAAAAGGTAAACAGGGGACAGATGCAAAGATGCAAAACTTTTTTTACTTCTCACTTTTCACTTTTCACATTTAGCTTTTTGCCTTTTGCTTTTTACTTTTTTGTATTATCATTGTTAGGAGTTTAATTTTTATTTATAAACAACGAAAGGGGGAAATATGAAAACATCTAAATTTTTATTAGTTTCTGCAATGGCAATTGCTTTATCCTTAAATAATTTTGCAATGGCAAAAGAAACTGCAAAGGCACAAGAAGCACCAAAAGCACAGAAAGTACAAAAGATACAAAAAGTACCGGCAGGTTTTAATGTTGCCGTTGTAGACATTGTAAGAATTGTCGAAAGTTCACCTGAAATTAATTCGTTAAGAACCGAAAGAAAAAATAAACTTAATGAATTAGTGGCTTTTGTTGAAAAAGCAAGAGCAGATGTGGAAAAAGAGACTAATTCTGCAAAGAAAAAGGCTTTAGAAGATAAATATAATAAAGAATTAAATGAAAGAAAAGATGCTATTGATAAAGATTATTCAAAGAAATTGCTTAATATTGACAAAAATATTACTACAGTAATAAAATCAAAATCAAAAAAAGCTAATTATGATTTAGTTCTGACAAAAAATTCTGTCATTGATGGCGGGACAGATATTACTTCAGAAATTATAAAAGAACTTAAGTAGTGAATGGTGAAAAGTGAAATGTGAAATGTGAAAAGAGTTTATAGGTTTATAGGGTGATAAGGTTATAGGTTGCTTTCAAAACCCATAAACCCATAATCCGATAACCCTATAAACTAAAGCAGGATAGGACATGGAACCGAAAGTCAGCGTAATAATACCTTGTTACAATCAAGGACAATATTTGCAGGAAGCAGTCGATTCTGTTTTAGCTTCGACCTACGAAAATATTGAAATTGTTATTGTTAACGATGGTTCAACGGAATATCTTGATGTATTAGAAAAATTTTCGGCACCAAAAACAATTCTTATTAATCACGAAAATCAGGGGGTTTCTGTTGCAAGAAATAACGGAATAAAAGCATCAAGCGGTAAATATATTTTGCCGCTTGATTCGGATGATAAAATTCATCCTACTTACATTGAAAAAGCTGTAAAAATTCTTGAAGAGAATGAAAAAATAGGAATTGTTTATTGCAGAGCCGAATATTTTGGTGCAGAAACAGGAGAATGGGAGTTAAAAGAATATAAGTTTCCTAATTGTCTTTGGGAAAATTGGATTTTTAATTCGGCTATGTATAGAAAGTCCGATTGGGAAAAAACAAACGGCTATAACTCGGAAATGGTTTATGGTTATGAAGATTGGGAGTTTTGGCTTAGTCTTATAGAAAATGGCGTTGAAGTTTATAAAATCAATGAAATTTTGTTTTATTACAGGCGGTCCGAAATCTCAAGATCAACTTCAACCTGGGAAAACAGATTATTTTTATATAAAAAATTAATTAAACTTCATCCGAATTTATACAGTGATAATTTAGAACAAATTATTTTACCGCTTAATAATATTTTGCGGGAGTTTATTCCTAAAAAACAGAGCAAGGAAATGTATCTTTTTAATTTGAGAAAACGACTTTGGGATAATTTAACAGTCTCTTTATTTATTGATAGAGGAATGTGATGCCAAGAGCTAGTGCTATAATGCCTGTCTATAACACTAAAGAAGAATACTTACAAGAAGCAATCGAAAGTATTCTCAATCAGACTTTTGGTGATTTTGAATTTATTATTTTAAATGACTGTTCAACGACAAATGTTGAAGAAATCATTCTTTCTTACAAAGACAAAAGAATAAAATATTATAAAAATGAAGTTAATTTGGGAATTTCAGAGTCTACAAACAAGCTGATAAGCCTTTCTCAAGGCGATTTAATCCTTATGAGCGACCATGATGATATTTCTCTGCCCCAAAGATTTGAAAAACAAATTAAATTTATGGATGAACACTTCGATGTCGGAGTTTTAAGCGGTTGGTTTGAATTTTATCCACAGCAAATGCTTAACAAATGCCCTGAGACAAATGAAGAAATTGTTAAAAGCCTTTTATTCGGGGATTGTGTGGTTGCAAATTCTTGTGCCGTAATCAGAAAATCACTGTTTACAGCCTATAATCTTAAATATGAAAGTGAATATAATTCAACTCAGGATTATAGGCTTTGGACACAGTTGATGTGCAAAACTAAATTTGCAAATTTACAGGAAGTGTTGTTGAAATACCGCTGGCATGATGAAAATTTTTCCGTAATAAAAAAAGTCAGACAGAGGATTTTAACCGAAAAAATAATGCTTTTGGCACAGCAAGAACATTTTGGCATTCATTTTGGCAATTCAATCAACGTTATTAATAAATTATTGAATGAAGAAGAAATTCAGTCAAAAGAATTTGAAAAATTTATTGAAACAGCTTATGAAATTAAACAAAGAGCTGAAGAAACAGGTGCTTATTATGTTTTAAATAATAATTTATATAAGTTTCTCTGCAGATCGGTCAAAAAGGATTTTGTATCTTTAAAAACTCAAATTAAAGCCAAATTTATTTTTAATCTTTTAAATAGTAATCTGTAGAAATATAACCAACGGGTTTAATACCCCCGAGATTGAATAAAATGTTTAATTTTTTTATATTAATCTTTATGAAAAGAATTCTTTTTATTTTTTTTATTATTATTTTTTCTTCTGCAGTTTGGGCAGAATCTTATAATGTGCATAAACTGAAGGATTTCAATACTAAAATTAATGCTCCGGAGGAGAAAATACTTTTTATTCTGGATTTTTCAAACAGCATGACAGAAGAAATCGGTGGGGAGAAAAAAATTGATTTGATGTTAAAGACAATGGAACAAATTCTGCCTACAATTGATAAAAAAACGTCTGTCGGATTAAGAGTTTATGGTCATAGGATGGGATTTACACAATATGATGCCTGCAAAGCCAGTACTCTATTGGTTCCGATTTCACCTTCAGGAAGTTTTCAAATCCAATCCAAACTTGCCAAAACACATCCCAGAGGGATGACGCCAATAACTTATTCCCTGAAAAAAGCTGTTGAATCTGATTTTTTTGGATTTCCTGGTACAAAACATATAATTTTACTGACAGATGGCGGTGAAAATTGTGATGAAAGTCCTTGCACTTGGGCAATGGAGCTTATTAAAACCAGAAAAGACATAAAAATCGATGTGATTGCTTTTAATATTTTTGACAAAGATGATTTAGATCAGCTTCAATGTACCGCACTGGTTACAGCAGGAAAATTTCATAAAGCAAATACTGCAGCCGAACTTGTCAAGAGTATGCAAAACTCCTTAAATCCTCATAAAAAAGTTGAAGCTAAGATTATACCTAATCCTTGACTTAAGCCATCATTTATGTTATCACAATTAATAAGATTAAAAGAGATAAATTGATACAGAGGATGCAGAAAAATCCGAAAAATGACAATTTTTCGCAAGCTCACATAATTTTTTGAAGCTAAATCAGTGTCGGTTGTCAAATGAACAAAGTGTATAAACCAAAAAGACTGAATCGTTTAAAATTAAAAAACAAAACTGTAAAAAAATACCTTGAGGGTAGTGAATAATCTCAAAATGTAGATTTTGGAATTATTTCGTATCCTCCTATTTCAAGTAAAGTGGTGTGTTTGTATGATTTTTGTTCTAAATGCTTTTATTTGGATAAAAATATGTTATTATATTGAATTAATAGCTGTTTTTATTAATTTTGGATTAAAGCAGGAGGTTTTATGAAAAGTTTAATAGTAGATGACGATTTTTTCAGCCGAAGAATATTGCAAGCGATATTGTCAAGCTATGGTGAATGCCATGTTGCAGTAGACGGCAAGGAAGCTATATTTGCTTTTGAACAGGCTTTGGCGGAAGAAAAACCTTATGATGTTATTTGTCTTGATATTATGATGCCTGAAATGAACGGTCAGGAGGTTTTAAAGGTTATTCGCCAAACAGAAGAAAAGAAAAGTATATTTGGTGATGACAGCGTAAAAATAATAATGACAACGGCACTTGATGACAGTGAAAACATAAGAACGGCTTTCAGAGAGCAATGTGAGTCTTATTTGATAAAACCTATTCAAAAGTCTAAGCTGATAAAGATTTTGACAGATTTTGAGCTTATATAACAGGTAATAAGCAGGGATGTTGAGTTGAGATTTAAAATAAACCAAAATAATTATTTAAATATTTTAATGCCGGTTTTGGCTTTTATTTTAGTATTTTTACTTTTATTTTTTGTTATAAACGGTTTTAAAATAATTCTTGAAACAAACCAGGCTAATTTCACATACACGGTAAAAGCAAGAGATGCTTCTGAAAAAATAGATATAATTGTAGAAAAAGTAGAAATAAATTTAAATATAATAGCTGATTATTTATTTGAAACTTATGAAATAAGAAGATTGTATGATGAGGCTTATAACAAGAATTTTCTTCGGAGCTTCAGCGATTTAATAAAAGCCGCATTGATTAATTCGCCCGGGGTTCAGGGAAGCTGGTTTCAACTTAATATAGATGTTCCTTTTGGCTCTAAAGCATACTGTTGGTATATAATCGAAGACGGGAAAATTTTAAATCTAAAAGATTATTTTGTAATTAAAAATGATGAAGACAGAACAATTACACCGGAAGACGATCCGTATTATTTTGAAGCGATAAAAAATAAGAAAATGACTTGGAGTGATATTTATACTGATTATGATATTAAGGAAAAAATGATATCAATATCCAAGCCTGTTTATAAAAACGGTATTCTTATAGGTGTTGTCGGTATAGATATTACGGTTGAGAACTTAAATGAAGCTTTAAAACTTGCTAGAGCAGAATTTGAAGATTCCGATGTTTTTATATTAAATTCTCAAAACGAAGTTATTCTTTATCAGGCAAAAAATATTAAAAATCCGAATAAAGATTTGAATAATTTAAAAAAGGCTTTAAAAAACCAATTTAAAAACGAGGCTCCTGTAATAGAATTTTTTCAAGACGGTAAATTTAAAACCGCAATTATATTAAAATTGTCTAACAAATATAAGCTGGTTGTTGCATTTCCTAATTCTTTAATATACAAAGGATTTGATACTCTTTTAATAACAGTTATTTTAATAAATATCATTATGATTATTCTTTTTGTGATGATTATTTGGCACAGAATCAGAATAACTAAAATTAATAATCAATTAAAAGAAGAAATGAGAAAGTTAAGAACAATATTTAATGTTTCGCCTAATGTTGTTATCATAAAAACAGCAAAAGGAGTTTATGCCGATTGTAATAAGAAATTTTTAGAGGTGATGAATTTAAGAAGAGAGGACGTAATAGGGAAAACTGATGAGGATTTGTTTGATGAAGAGGAAGTTAAAAAAATAAAAAGAAGCGAAGACATAGCAAGAAAAACAGGGGAACAAGCTGTTTCAGAAAATTCTTATGGATATGGAGATAACAAGATCTATGTGGAAGAGCATATAATACCTTTTTATAATAATGAAGGTGAATTAATATGGTTTATAGTAATTTGTTTTAATATAACAAAGCAAAAAGAAGAACAAGAAATTTTACTAAAAGCTAAAGAAACTGCTGAAAAAGCGACTGTAATGAAGAGCAATTTTTTAGCAAATATGAGTCATGAAATTCGAACTCCTTTGAATGGTGTTTTAGGATTTATTCAATTACTTAAGGAAACGGATACTACTTCTGAACAATTAGAGTTTATAAATGATGTTCAAAAATCTTCAGAGATTTTACTTAATGTTTTAAATGATATATTGGATTTTTCCAAAATTGAAGCAGGAAAGTTATCATTGGAAAACATTAGTTTTAATGTAAGATCGATTATTGAAGATGTAACAATCATGACTTTAACTAATGCAAAAAGAAAGGGTTTGGGAGTTAATTCCCTGATATGTTCCGATGTTCCGACCCATGTCTTTGGTGATTCAAATCGAATTAAGCAAGTACTTAATAATCTTGTAGGAAATGCCATAAAATTTACCAAAGAAGGTGAAGTAACAATTTATGTTAATCTAGTTTCCGAAGATGAAGAGAATGCAATGATAAGTTTTGATGTTAAAGATACAGGGATAGGTATTCCCAAGGACAAACTGAAGTTGATTTTTGAATCATTTTCACAAGCCGATGCTTCTATGACAAGAAAGTTTGGCGGAACCGGTCTTGGTTTGGCTATCAGTAAAGAACTTGTTGAGCTTATGGGTGGTAATATAAGCGTAAAAAGCGAAGCAGGTAAAGGCTCTGTATTTAGTTTTAACCTGCCTTTTAAAAAAGATAATGTTGCTATTGAAAAAAACAATAATTTACTTACTTCTCTTAACGGTGCTAAAATTCTGATAGTTGATAACAATCCTACGGATCTTAAAATTATACGTTATTATTTGAGCGAAATTAATTGTGATATATATGAAGCAAATTCTTGCCAAGAGGCTTTAGAAATAATAGAGCGTGAATATAAAAATCTTTCAGCTATTATTGTTGACTGTAAAGTACAGGAAGAAGCAGAAAAGAACTTTAAAGATATTATTATAAAGAAGCAAATAACAAAAAATATTCCCGTAATTGTTTATTGTTCTTTAAATAAGAGGGTTGATTACAAAAGATTGCAGGAACAAGGTTTAAGAGCTTGTCTTGTAAAACCCGTAAAACGTCAGGAACTTTTTGATAAGTTAGCAAAAATAATTGATGGTGAATATGAAGATTATCAAAAAAGTTTTTCAGACCAAATAATTTATAAAAAATTTCCTCCGGATACTAAAATTTTAGTTGTAGAAGACAGTTTGTTGAATTGTAAACTTATACTTAAAATTCTGGAAAATCATGGATTAACCGCCGATTTGGCAAATAATGGCAGAGAAGCTGTTGATGCGGTTAAATCAAAAGATTATGATTTAATTTTGATGGATTATCAAATGCCTATACTGGATGGTTATAGAGCAACCGAAGAAATCAGAAAAATGGAATCCGGTACTAAACATATTCCTATTATAGCTATGACAGCTAATGCTCTGAGTGATGATAAGTTAAAATGCTCTCAAGCCGGAATGGATGATTATATAAGCAAACCTATAGAAATAGAAAATTTATTGGATATTCTCGACAAATATATAAATAAACCAAAGAATAAGAACGAAGAATTTAATATTGAAAACATTATTAATGAAATGATGGAAGAGTTAAATTTTAATAAGACGGAAGCTATTGAATTATTCTCTGATTTCTTAAATGTTTTACCGGAAAATTTCTTAAAAGTTGAAAAAAATATTGAGGAAAATAATTTTGAAGACCTCAGGAAAGTTGCACATAAGTTGAAAGGTTCAAGTGCAAATATGAGAGCAAGAAACTTGTCTAAATTATGTGCGAAACTTGAAAAAGAAGCAGCAAAAATAAACAAAGATGAATGTATTAATTTAATAAATAAAATTAAAAATGAATATGATTATGTTAAGTCTGAATTTGAACGCATGGTCAATCTAACCTAAAACCCAGTTGCTTGTTTTTAAGTCATATCTAATTATATTAGGGTTTCCTTTTAATTTTTTCTTGTCTTTAACTCTTGAGGTTATTTTTAAAAAAGCAATTGCAAATTTTTCATTTAACTTTGGCTTATAATAATTTACTATTGTCATAAGCTCTTTATTGTAAGCCGTTTTATTTTCTGACTTTTGCCCCTCACTAAAACGAAATCCGGCTAGATTTGAATTTACAATATAAAGCTCATTTTCCTTTGAAAAACTGTACCAAAGATAAAAATCCCCCGCAAGTTTTTTGTTTAAAAATTCTTCATAATTAAAATTCTCAAGCAGTTTTCTACGCCAAAAGGTAGATTCTTGTTGGATTACCGGTAAATATTTGCCATAAAACCCTTTTCTTATGTATTCTTTATAAAAGTGGGCAGGTAAGACGCTTTCCCAATTATGACCTTGAGCATTAAAACTGTTTGCCCGTCCGGTTAGCCAATTAACTTGCGGAAATTTTTGGAAAATTTCACACACACAAGAAAAGGCATTCGGTAAATAAAAATCATCACTGTTTATGTATGCAACAATATCTCCGGTAGCTGATTTTAGACCTTTAGCAATCCCTTCATACATACCCCCGTCAGACTCAGAAATAACCTTCATTGAAATTCCTTTGTTTCTTTCGCTGTAGAAACCTCCTTCGACAATTTTTTTATACTTTTCAATTTTTTCTAAGGTTGCATCTTTAGATTTTGCTTCAATGACAATGTATTCTATCTCAAAATCACCTCTTTGAGATAAAACGCTCTCAATTGTTTCTTCAATATATTTTTCTGCGTTAAATGCAGAAGTTATTATTGAAATTTTCATTTCTTACTCCAAATGTTATTAATACTTTTATTTTAAAGGAAAAATAAAATATGTACATCAGGAAAGCAAAAAGTAAAAAGTAAATAGTAAATAGTAAATAGAATCTTCTGCTCACTGTTCACTGCTCACTTTTAAAACTATTCACCCATTCACCTGTTCACTCCATAACCTAAATAATTTTCCATTTTCAATTTTCCATTTCACTTTAATATCAACTGTTTACATGATGTAAGAAAATCCTGATTTTGTACAATTATTGTAGGTGTCTCGTTACGAATTAGGATAGTGATGCATCAAGATTTAGAATACAATTCGTATAGCAAGATTAAACGGCTTACAGATAGTGAGCTGGAATCGCTTTGGGCAGAATATTTAAAAGATAAAACGAATAAAAAAGCCCATGATGCTTTGATTGTTCAGTATATTTATCTTACAAGATATGTTGTAGGAAGGGTTAAGGTGGCATTACCTCCTACATTTTCCATTGAGGATATCTCCAGTTACGGTGTTGAGGGGTTAATTGATGCGGTAGAAAAATATTCACCGTCTAAAGGTGCGAGATTTGAAACATATGCTCTGATGAGAATTCGCGGGAATATTATTGACAAAATCCGCTCTCAGGACTTTTTACCCAGAAGTGCAAGGAAAAAAATTAAAGATGTTAAGGATGCACAAGAACATTTAAGACAAAAACTCGGACGTCAGCCAACCTCGTCGGAAATAGGAGAGCTTTTAGGGCTGGAAAAAGAAAAAGTTGACCAAATATTAGCTGAAGATACAACAATTACATCGCTTTATGACAAAAAAGGTTCTTCCGAAGAGAGTATTGAGATTATTGACACAATTCAGGACGGACGTCTTACTCCGCAGGAAGAAATGGAAGAAAAGGACGTTAAAAAGGAACTTGAGCGTGCCCTTAAAAAGCTTCCCGAACGTGAACGTATGATAATGGTGCTTTACTATCACGAAAATATGACGCTTAAAGAAATCGGCGATACCATAGAAATTTCGGAATCCAGAGTCTGCCAACTTCATGCCCAAGCTATTATGAAACTTAAAAACATCCTCAGTGAAAACCGTTCGGATAGATTAAATAAAAGTATTGTTTAGCATTAAGCATGAACAGGAGGACCAATTGTTGGTTTGCCCCCTTTCGGCTTTTTTCTTCCAAATAAGAAATCTATAAACTCAGATATAATGCCTTTAATTCTCCGGGTTTTTTGAGCTTTTTTAACTTTCGCAAGCAGAGACGGATAGGTTTCTAATTCTGTACCATCTGATTTTATTCCCAATTTTTCCGCTAATGCTACTAAATTTTGGTACATTTTTAATTTTCCTTGTAAAGCTTTTACTGTTTCATCACCTGAGATATCTATTTGTAATTCTCTTAATATTCTTGCTAACCTATGAAACTCATTACGGTTTCTACTCAAAAAACTTATGCTTAAACTATTATTCATTGTTTTTGGGTTGGGTTTAAAATTTATACCACTAACTCTTTGCATAAGCCGGCGTTCTCTATTATCCTGAATTTTTATAATATTAACCTTTTTTAATTATTTATGCAATTGTAAAAATAAACTATGTAACAAAAAGAAACAAACAGGGGCGATTTGCAAAGCAAATCGCCCCTGTTATAAAACCTATTAATGAGATTGTGTCGGGTTAGGTGCCGAATTACGCTTATGTCCGCCGGTCAGAGCCTTATAAATACAATATAGGGCAAACAAACCTGCTGCAGCCCATCCCGCTTTTTTAGCCCAGGCAGGACTTCCTTTTAAGTAGTCTGCTACTACTTTGTATTTATCTTTAGAGAATTCGACAATTTTTTCTATAATGCCTTTTCCCCCTGTTGGTAAACTCAGAGGTAAACCCGGAGCTCCCGGTGCAGCTGCAGGTGCAGCAGCAGTAGCGGCAGTTTTAATTTTTTTATATGTATCGCTAATCCAAGTTGCTATAGTCCCCATTTTTGACATAGCATACAATGATACACCGCCGACTAAACCGATAGTTGCAAGTTCTTTCCAAGTTCTCGGATTTTTATGTTCGACTTCTTTTTCATGTTCTTTTCCATGTTCTCTTTGAATAAAAGCATCCTTATCGGGTTCACCGTGGAGATTTACTCCCGTCATATCACCGATTTGAGGACAATCAAGCAAGGGTTGGTCAAACGGATTTGAAAATTCATCTTCGGGTGGTTTACCGTAATACCTTGGTTCTGTCCCTTTTATATAGGCTTCGGGGTCAAAGTTAACAACACCGCTTGAAGCCAAATTATCTAAATAAATAGATCCCATAAAACAACCTTTCCTTATACCACAAATATATAAAGTTTTTTTTTAACTAAAAATTGCTTTTTTAGTTACTTTTTGTTAAATTTTGGTAATATATGGATAAGATTAATAAAGATTTAAAATACTTAATTTTAATTTGGTGCATAATTCTGGCGTCAATATTTATAACTTATGCACACCATGGAAATATTTTGATTGACTGCGGAAGAGAAGTTTATTATCCCCAACAGATTTTGGCTGGTAAAATTCTCTACAAAGACCTTTTTAATATTTACGGACCTTTCGCATATATGCTTAATGCCTTGTTATTCAAACTTTTCGGCATAAATTTAAACGTTTTGTATCTGGCGGGCTGTGTTTGTTCTTTTTTGATTTTAACTTCCGTTTATTTGATTGCAAAAAGATTTTTATCAAAATTTTTGAGTTTTTCTATTGCTGTTTTCACAATTGCAATAGGGGTTTTTAACTTAACCTTATTTAATTTCATTTTTCCTTATTCTTATGCAATGCTTTACGGATTTGTTTCGTTTTTAATTTCATTTTTGTTTTTGTTGAAATATTTGGAAAATTCCGAAAAGAATTTCTTCTTGTATTTAAGCTGTTTTTTTGCAGGGCTTTGCGTAATAAACAAGTACGAATTTTTGCCTTACTTAATTCCTTTTATTTATGCTATTTTTAAGATTAAACCGTTAAGATTTAAACAATATTATTTTGCTTTTTTGTATTTGTTGTTTATGCCGATTTTTTGCTTAGGAGTACTGTTATTGCAAGATGTAACAGTAAACGATTTAATAAAAACGGCTTTAGTTATAAAAAAAATGATGCAAACGCAAACTTTAAAGTATTTCTATCTGTCCCAGGGAGTTTATTTCCAATCCCAAACTATTCCTGTTTTAATTAAGCATTTTTTCTTAACGGTTATTCCTTTCGGGTTTTTTGTTTGGGGATTTAAACTCAAAAGTAAATTTATGTCTTCATTTATTATGTTGTTGGCAACGGTGCTGATATTTTATTGGACAACGCCGGCTGTTTTTGTCTTTTTGCCTTTGCTTATATTAATTCTTAGTATTTTAAGCCTAAAAACCCTCAAAGAGAATGAGAAACTTGCTCTTTTAGTTCTAAGCGGAATTTTAATAAGTTTAAAAACATTTTGGGGGCTTACGACCCTAAATTACGGGGTTTTCTTTGTAAGTTTTCTTTTGATAGCACTTTTTGCATTGATTTCTCAAAGATTTAATAATGACAGCTTTTTTAATCAAAAAGCTGTCGGTACTTATTTTATTGTTTTGGCAATTTTTATAGGATTACAAGGCATTTTTGTTTTGCAGGAAAAAAATTATCCGGTTAAAACACTAAGAGGAATAATTTATTATTACCGGGATATAGGTTCAGCAACCGGGGAATTAATTGATTATATAAGTAAAAACACTACAAAGAGTGATAAAATAGTTATTTTCCCTGAGGGTTTACTTATAAACTTTTTGACAGACCGAAAATCGGATGACTATTATAACTCTTTAATACCGCTTTATGTAGAAACTTTCGGTGAAGAAAAATTAGTTGAACATTTTGAGAAAACAAAGCCGGAATATATAATTTTCAATAGTTGGGATACAAAAGATTACTATTTTCATTATATTTGCAACGATTATGCTTATTCGTTTTGCGGGTTTGTCGACGAAAATTATACCCAAGAGAAGTTAATTGAAAACGGATTCAGGTATCTTATTTTTGGCTATAGTAATATATTTGACAAGAATATAAAAAAATAGTAATCTTAAATATATGTTAAGATTAGAGCGAAATAAATTATATAAAAAAGCTTTCACCCTTGCAGAAACGCTTATTGCACTTGCGATTATCGGTGTGGTTGCGGTAATTGTGCTTTCGCAAGTTATGACAAGCGTTAATGAAATGTCTTGGGCAAAAGCAAAAGACAATTTTGAAGCAAAACTTGATGAAGCAACAAAGCAAATGAACGTTAACGGCGATCTACCAAGCGGTACTGGTCTTGAAACAGAAACTTTTGTAAATAACTTTCAAAAATATATAAAAATAGCTCAAAGATGTACACAGCCAAATTTAACTGATTGTTTTGTATCAACATTTAAATTGTCTGACGGTACAGAAGTAGCTACAAGCAGTTTGACAACGGGTGAAGATTTTGGACATTCTACCTATACCCAGCCTCTTATGGGCTTGAGTTTAGCAGACGGTACAAATATGCTTCTTGCATTTAACCCGAGTTGTACTTATTTGGATTGGGTAGAAAATCAAGGTTCAATATACAGTGGGTCAACAACTTCAAAGAGTTATTTTCCGGGGGCAACAATTTCTTGCTTAGCCACAATATATGATATAAATGGAAATAAACCACCAAATACGGTAGGAAAAGACATTGGTGAATTAAATGCGGTTTTAGACGGAGATGATTGCATAAGATTTGGAGGAATGTGTATTGGTCTAAGCAATCTGAGTTATTCTCCTATAAGCGAAGCTCCGTATTCAAATAATGATAATTATTGGGCAGGAGCCAGAGAAACTTGTGAAAATATCGGTTGGAGAATGCCTACAGATCCTGAAATGACTATAATAAGGAATACAAGTAATATAAATTTAGGGATTAAAAATTTGTTAAACATGCCATCCGGGCTTTATTGGACTTCTACTCCAAATCCTACCAGTACACCATTTGTTTGGATTATAAATTTTCCGACCGGACGTCATGATGCTTGGGGTGTTAAAAATTATTCACTTGGAGGCGGGTTTAAATTACGCTGTGTTAAGTGAAACTTGCAATAATTTAATATTTTGAATTAATTTAAAAACCTCGCTCAATTCAAAATAATAATCTTCTTCAATCAATTCAAAAAATCTTTTGTAAGCATTCGGGGCAAGTTGGCGGATTTTTTCTTCGTCTATGTAAATTCCTTCGACAAATCTTGCAAATAGCTCTGTCGGTTTTGAATAGTATTTATTTAGCCTGTTAATTCTTGCAGAAATTCTTGCTTGTTTCTTTTGAGCGGATTTTAGTCTTATATAAGCACAAAACGCTGCAGGCATGTCCGGAAAATCTTTTTCAAGCGCAGTTATTGAAAAAATTTCTTCACGTCTTAAAAAAGGCGAGATAAACTTAACTCTGTCGTATTTAAGCAGATATTTTGCTTTAGATTTTTTAATATATTTGTCAAATTCCTTGAATTTTTTTGACCGCATAAAATTCGGGTAATCTTTTTTAATTTCTTTTTCCAAAAGTTTTATTTTGTTTTTAACCTGCTCTTTATGGAGTTTCAATTTATGGCAAAGGGAGTTTTCGTCTACGTAATGGGTAACAAGCAGAAGCTCTTCTTTGGGTGAATGGGTGAATGGGTGAATGGGTGAACGGTTATTTTGGATTGCTTCTGTTTCCTGTTTACTGTTTCCTGTTTCCTTAAGTTTAAACAATACTTCAAGCGAACCGCCTGTTTTAACCATATCAGGTTCTAGTTTGTTGTGGATATAATGTGAAAACTCGTGCAAAAGCGTAGGTATAACCCGCTCTTCTTTCGTATTTTTGGAAATGTCAATTCTGTTTTTCAAGAAAAACCCTTGATGCCCGCGAGCCTTGGTATTCGTGTAAACCTCAATTCCCAATGATTTAAAGTATTTAATTAATGTTTTTTTCATTTTAACTTATTTTATGAAAACCCAATTTTTTTCAACCAATAAATTATAAGCAATACTTATTTGGCGTTCAGAAAATTGTTTTTTTCTATCATTCCATTTATATACCTTTTTAACGACTTCTTCAAGTGAGCTTGCATTTTCTTTATTTGTCACCCAATGTACAGTTGCAAGTAATTCTAGTCCGAATGGAGTTTCAAATCCTTCAACTAAATCAGATACTTTTTTAAAATTATCTAGAGTTATTTTGTCATATTTAAAATAATCTTGTGCTTCTTTTATAGCACCAGGGACTAAAGATAATTGCTTATTCGGAGTATCTTCATTGTCATAACCGCATAAAAAATATCCTTCTACGTGTTGTAAAACATATCTTAAATTTTCAGCATAAGGACCATATATAGCTTTTTTATAATTTAACTGCAAAGGTTGACCCGCTTCCTGCATAAAATACATTAATTTATGTATCTCTAAAAGAGTTACAAACGGATCCATTAATGCATTTAGATAGCGATTAATCAACTCTATTAAAGCAGCTCTTCCGGCAGTCATTTCAGGAACTTTGACAGCTTTGTTATTACTTGCTAAATTTGTTTCTTTATTTGGTTCATAAATTATAATTTCTATATCTTCTAAATCTTTTAAAATACCTTCAATTTTTTCTTTTACTTCTTGCCAATCAAGACCTCCTAAACCACAACCTAACGGCGGTATGGCAATAGATTTTATATTTAATGTTTTAATTTCTTCTGCAAGAGCATAAAGACCGGATTCAATATCTTTTATAGAGCTTTTTCCTTTCCAGTGACGCTTTGTAGGAAAATTAATTATATATTTTGGATTTATTAATAAATTAGATTGGTGTATAAACATTTTTCCCGGCTGTACTTCATTATTTTTACAAGCTATTTTGTATTCCTTATAATTCTTTGGGAATAATTCCCTAAATTGAAGAGCAATACCTCGTCCCATTACACCAACACAATTGACGGTATTTACAATCGCTTCTGTTTGTTCTTTTAGTATATTTCCCTTTGTATATTTTATCATTATAATCTTCCTTTGTAATTTAATAATACCATTCTTGTATAATTTGCAATTGAGGTCGATGTATTGAACTATCTAATATTTTAGCAACTTTTTGGTATATTTCAAGATTGTAAACACCAATTTTATCAAACAATTCCCATGGAAATTTTTCTTCTACTAAAAATTCTGCTTGTTTTCCTTCCTTAATTGTAGAATCAGACCAATTTTCAGCATATACTGCTTGCCAATTAATTTCATTCAACTGTTCTATATTACATCTATCTTCAAAATAATAAGCTCCTGCATTAGATAATGTAAAAACCCAACGTTTGGAAAATTTATTTAAAAAATCAATAACTTTATATAAGTCTGTTTCAAGATGTATTATAGGTTGTTGTCCTCCTCGATAGACCAAATCTTCATGATTACTGCAATGTAAAATAAACAACATAATAGAACGAGGTAAAGATTTAGCAAGCCAATAAATGCACTAAGCGTTCATGGGCATCATGGATTTGGTAAACTTCATCGTGTATAATGTGCTTCACGCAACCAATTGAGCCGCCCAACTCCGCTCTAAGTACCGA
>JAQVKX010000030.1 GCA_028694425.1 Candidatus Gastranaerophilales bacterium | reverse complement strand
TGTTTTGATGATTTCTTCTGGTTTTGCTTTTTGTCCTTTTTTCATATCTTAGTCCTTTCTTGATTGAGTTAATTTTATCTCGAAAACTAACTTCTATACTGGACCAATTATACGGGGTTAGGACAGCATCACGTAAAAAAGGAATGTTTATGCATGGTAATCCTTCTATCGGGTATATAAAAAAAGACGGCGTTCTGCTTGAAGATAAGGAACAATCTCCAAAAATCAGGCATATATTTGAAAAATATATTGAACTTAGAAGCGTTTCCAAACTGCACGATTACTTAATCGAAAACGAAATTCGTACTAAAACAGATAAGATGTTTTATAAGGGTCATCTGCATAAGATACTTAGAAATAAAATATACATTGGTAAAATTACGCATAAAAGCGAGGTTTATGAGGGGCTGCATGATGGTATTGTTGACGAAAAAGTTTTTGAAAAGGTGCAGAACATTTTAGATGAAAATACTATTCGCCAAAAACATTCCATCGGTGCAAAACATGTATCTTTGTTAGCAGGTAAAATTTATGATGACAAGGATAATGTTATGTCACCATCACATAGCAGAAATCGCCACGGTGCCTGTTATAGATATTATATAAGTCAGGCATTACTACAAAATCGCCAGCATGAAGCCGGAAATATATCCAAAATTCCTGCAAAAGAAATTGAGGATTTTATAAGGTTAAAATGTTCAGAACTTGTTAAAAATAAAGATCAGATGATTAAATACCTGTCTGATATGACATTAAAAAAGCAAAAAGCTATTTTGAATTTTTTAGAGAATTACAACCCTGATAATGTATTTATACGCACTGTTTTAAACAAGGTTGTAGTTTCTGAAAACAAAGTCCATATTTACTTGTATAATGATTTACTTAGAAAGGCTTTAGAAGCTTTAACATATGGGCAATTGCTGAATTTTGAAACTGAAGACAATTGTTTATTGGAATTTAATTATGAGGTTAATCTCTCGCCCTGTCATCAAAAAGGTACAAAGATTGTTATAGGGCATAACAAAATTGAATATAATTTCACTTTAATTCGGGCTATTACAAAAGGCTTTTATTATCATAAGCTACTTAAAGAAGAGAAGCTTTCAAAGGAATTGAGAACTGACAGTTATATTAAAAGATTAATGAGGTTGAGGTTTTTACCGCCAAATATTATTGAAGCAATACTAAATGGTACGCAAGAGCGAGGTTTGACACTCAAAGAATTATATAAAATAGCTAAAATTTAACGGGAGATTAATATGTACAATTTTACACAGGATGAATTTAAGCAACTTCATAAATCAGTTGATGATATTTATAATACGAGCATTATTATAGATTATTTTTGCTCAGGTCATAGAGAAATTGAAGAGCTTGATAATATCACACCGGTTGTTCAATTTTTACGAAAAAATGCCGATATTTTAAATAATATGTTTATTGATAGTGAGCATTTAAATTAAGGATGTTTACTATCAAAATTATTTAACATTTCATATGACCTAAATTGTCGTATCGATTTGTAATAATGATTTTATTAGTAGGGATAAATGAAAAAGAAAAATTCTGGAAGTACAAGTTAAGATAAAAAGGAGAAATATGAAAAACAAAGAAATTTTAGAAAAAGCGTATAACAAAACCGTCAACAAAAACGAATATGGAATAAAGACCGGATTTGAGAGTGTTGACATGATATTGTCAGACATCGAAAACGGATCACTTATTACAATCGCTTCAAGACGGTCTATAGGTAAAAAGGCATTTGCTATGACATTGATGGAGAATTTTATTAAAAACAACAAAAAGTGTTTATATTTTTCGCTTGAGACGAGCGAAGAACAATTCGCAAAACGGCTATTAGCACAATATGCCGAAATCTCTCTATCAAGGTCTTTTACAAATAGATTAAGGGACGTAGATATTGTAAAATTAGATTCGGCATTGCAAGAGCTTAGTGGCTTAGATTTTGATATTTGCGATAAAACTTACTTAACAGTTGATGAAATAGAAAACCGAGTATATGAATGCGATCCCGACTATGTTTTTGTTGACTATTTGCAACTAATGTCTATACCTGATGGGGTTACGGTTACAAGAGTAGATATATTTTACGAGATTATGAAAGGACTAAAAAACATCGCAAAAGATAAAGGCATAATAATATTCGTACTTTCACAACTTTCAAAAGCTATAGAAACAAGAAAAGATAAACATCCTATTTTATCTGATTTGCGTGAATTTGGTTTAATTGAAGAAATTTCAGATGTTGTTATATTTATACACAAAGAGGAGTATTATGACCCCAATAAAAGAGGGGAATCAGAAATAATTTTTGCTAAAAATAAATTCGGATCCGTTATTACAACTTATTTGCTATTTAGTTTAGTAATAGATAAATTTGTGCAACAAGTTATTTCCTAGGTATTTTAAAGTAAAAAAAAACGAAAAATAATTTTATACTTTATAATACGGGCCGTAATGTTTTGGGCGGTGAAATATCTCGAAAGCTCACATATAACATACAGTCTCCAATGGGTAACGCAAAATTTTAGCCACCATTGAAAATGCCGTAAGAGAATTTTTGAGAAATTAGCATAAAAAATACCTGAAAAATTATCGAATAAATTCTCCTAATAAAATTAATCGCTAAAAAAGCCCTTGGTTGGGCATTTTAGGAAATAAAAAAGCCACCATTCTCTAAATGGTGGACTTAAAACCGGAGAGAGAGGGATTCGAACCCTTAGGAAAGATTTCCTCCATTTTATCATCCTAAGTCAAGTATGGCTCTGCTTTCGATAATAGTCAAGTTGATTTAAGGATTTAGAATCAATTGAACACATTAATTTTCATAACTTGACTATGCGGAGATAACGCTTTATAATATCCGTATAATTTGCGGAGAATAGAATGAAATATATATACCAAAATGCAGACTGGCGTAGTTTTAAATGGTGCGAAGAAAAAATCACAAATTTATTATTAGATATTCAAAAAGCTCAGGGGTATCTGCTTGGAAAAATGGATGTATTAGGCTTTGAAGTAAAAAATAATGCTCTTTTAAATGTTTTAACAGAAAATATTTTAAAATCCTCTGAAATCGAAGGAGAACTATTAAATAAAGACCAGGTCCATTCTTCTGTTGCAAGAAGGCTTGGATTAAATTATGACTCAAGTATAAATATAGAAAGAAATGTTGAAGGAGTTGTTGAAATGATGATTGATGCAACTCATAATTTCAATAAACAAATAACAGAAGAAAGGTTATTTGGTTGGCATGCTGCATTATTTCCTACCGGATACAGCGGGATGTATAAAATTGAAGTAGGGCAATATAGAAAGGATAAAAATGGTCCAATGGAAGTGATTTCAGGTTCTATTGGTAAAGAAAAAATTCACTATGAAGCACCGGAAGCTAAATATTTAAAAAATGAAATGAATTATTTAATTGATTATATTAACAATAATCATAGCGATAATTTATTAATAAAAGCAGCAGTTATTCATTTATGGTTTGCAACATTACACCCTTTTGAAGATGGCAATGGAAGAATTGCAAGGGCTCTAACCGATATGATTTTAGCGCAGCAGGATAATTCTAAATATCGTTTCTATTCTATGTCTTCTCAAATTAAAAAAACAAGAAAAGCATATTACGAAATTTTAGAAAAAACTCAAAAAGGTTCAATGGACATAACTAATTGGATTATTTGGTTTTTAGAAACTTTGTTGGAAGCTATAAAATCAAGTGAAGATATTTTGTCTGGAGTATTAAAAAGGGCTGAATTTTGGCAAAAACATAATGATTTAGTATTTAATGTAAGACAAAAAAAAGTTTTAAATCGTTTTATGGATGATTTTCAAGGAAATTTAACTACAACTAAATGGGCAAAAATGTGTAATTGTTCGCAAGATACTGCAACAAGAGATATTTCTGATTTGATAGACAAAAAGATATTTAAAAAAATTGGAGATGGTAGAAATACACATTATAAATTTGTATAAAGAGAGAATTGTATTTGTGAATTTGGCCACCTCGAAAAATACCAAAAGAGAATTTTGATAAAATTTGATGAAAAATTAGCTATAAATCGATAAAAATAAAGTCTCTGTTTGACATAAACCATGCAAAAGCACCAAGTTGCGGGCAGTTAGCCCGGCGCAAAGGCACTGATAGCAATGGTTTCGGGCTAAAAACCGGATAGTGTAGTCTCGACAGCAATAGTCTCTTCTGGTAGGGTTTTTATTGCCTCATCAAGTTATATTTAGTTGAAAGAGTTTCCCTGATAAGCATAATTCTAACGGGAATTTTTCAACTTTTGCAGGGAATATAGATAATTGTAGTTGATTTTATACAGGCTTGGCAAGCCTTTTTAGCCAAATTCCCTAAGACAATTAACAGGGAATTATCAGGGAATGTTTTATTTTTAATGCTTTAAATTTTTATTCAAAACGGCCGTTCCAAAAATTTCTTAAAATTTTATCTAAAGAAGATTCTTTAGCAGGGTAGCATAGCTGTTTTAAACCAGTCAGAAAATTATTACTTTCGTATGGAGTTTCAATAAGCGAATTATATTGAGCCAGTTGTTCCTAAGCCGCCTTTTCGTGAACTTGTTCAAAGTCGTATCTGGGAAAAATACGACGGGACTCCTGATTCCTTGAATAAAATAGCCAGAGAGTATAAATATTCAAAACGTTATCTGTATAAAATGCTTAAAGACCATCCAAAGAAGAAAAAACAAGGTTAAAGGGTAACGTCATAAAATCATTTTTGACATTTCATAGTCGAGTTGTTTTTTTCTATCCTTCCAATCTGGCATATGAATAGATACAAAGTCATAAAAGAGCTTATTATGCTGAGGATAAATAAAATGAGCCAATTCATGTAGTATTACATAGTCAATGCAAGATTTCGGTGTTTTAAAAAGATTGTAATTTAAAGTTATATATTGTTTAGACTTATTACAAGACCCCCAGCGTGTTTTCATTTTCCTGATTTTTATTGCAGGTTTTTTAATTTTATGCTTTTTTATAATAGGATATAAAAAATCCAATCTTTCCTGAAAGAATTTAAGTGCTTCTTTTTTATAAAAGCTTTCATATTGCTTTTTAAGTTTCTCTTTATCTTCATGATTTTGAGAATATATGTATAATTTCAGATCCGCAACTTCAATCTTGTCTTCCTTTGCGGGCTTTATCCAGATGTTATGCTCTCGCCCCAATATTTTAACTGAACCGCCATTAGTTATATAAGCCTTATTCTCGTACGGTTTAAGGCTTTCAAATATATTAATATTTCTCTCAAGCCATCTTTTTTTAGATGAAAGAAACTTTTCAATTTCATCTTTTTTTACTCCATTAGGAATGCTCATCTTAACTTCACAGCTTGGAGAAACTTTAAGCCGAAGATTTTTTATATGTTTTTCTTCTATAAGTACATTAATAGATTTATCTTTTAACTTTAAATTAAGTTCATAATTACTCATCTTTAAAACTTTCTTTGGCTGCTCTAATAAGCTCTTCTTCAAGTAAGTCCAGTTGTTCTACAGAAAGTGTAATATTATTTTCATCGATAAAATCAAAAATCAAATCTTCAACTTTCTGTTTCATGTTGTTTATTACTACAGTATTCGCTTGCCAGCCGGTTTTTTTCAAGTTAATTATTGTGTTCTTGATATTTATAGACAAATAGCCTAATTTAGAATCCAAATCGCTGTTTGACTCAATTTTAAGGATTTTTTCAAGCTCAAGTTTTAATTTTCCATAAAAAGCCTTGGCGTGCTTATCATCTTCAATACAGCTTGGATATTTATTACCGACAAAACCTTGCCTGTAATCATCCGCCATTCTTTCCATTGTATTAAAATAGGCTTCTTCATTACGGTCTTGATTATATTTAAGAATGGTTTCATCAATCATATCCTTGAAAGTTTTATAAAAAATCTGGTCATCATCTCTTTTTTTGGAAATCGCAACTTCTAAGCGTGTTCTAATCGCGTCTGCTTTGGCTCTATCGGATGGAAGTTTATCTAGTTCGGCTTTCATTCCCTCCTTATCTGACAAGAATACAGGATTAATTACTATTTGGTCAGCTCCTGAGCCTACAAACATATTTAATAAATTTCTTATGCCTGCTTCATATTCAGAAAAATCAATAGCTTCGCTGTATCTGATTTTTAAAGCACCTCTTAATTTTTGGAAAAACACTAAATCTTTTTGATAGGCTTGCATTTTATCAATTCCAATTACGGAATAAATATTATAACTGCTTACTGCAAGTTCAAGAGAACGAGAGAAAATTGATAGTTTTTCGTAAAATTCATTTCTAAGGTCAACATCTCCTAAATATAGCTGTAAAGCCTCAGAATCATTTAGATTAACCCCTATAAACATATTTAAAAGTTCTTGGTGGCTCCTTTCAAGATTTTTCTTTTCATCTTCACAGCCGGATAAAGTGCCTTCAATATCTTCAGGGTCAAAATTATTCATTCCTGATTCTTCATCGGAATACAAATCCATAGCAGTATTTAACTTTTTGAATATGCCCCAAAAGTCAACAATAAGTCCGTAATCTTTACCCGGATAAACCCTGTTAACTCTTGCAATTGCCTGTAAAAGATTATGTTTTTCCATAGATTTGTCTATGTATAAAACTCCTGCAACGGGTGCGTCAAAACCTGTTAGCAGCTTATCTTTTACAACCAAGACGTCAATTTCTTCTCCGCTGATAAAAGCATTTTTTGCCCAATCTTCAAATGCTTCATAATTTTGCCCGAACATTGGCTCTACTTCTTTTTTGAAGAAATATGCTATCGTTGATTTGTCGCTTTCATTTGGATTATCGCCCTCGTCTTTGGTTTCAGGTGAAATAACCACAGCACTTTTAACACCAATTGTTTTAAAGATTTGATGTAATTCTATGGCGCTTGCTCTTGAGCTTTCTGCCACCATTGCTTTAAAACCTTTAGGCTTTATATACCTTTCAAAATGTTCTTTTATTGCAAAAGCAACCATTCTAATTCTGGTATCAGTTTGAGCCAATTTTATAAATCTGCTCCATTTTTGCTTTAAATCATTCTGCTGAACTTCATTTAAAGGCAATAAAAGCTGCTCAAGGTATTTATCAATGGCATCGCCTGTTGTATCTTGAGGGATTTTTCTGCCTTCATAGACAAGAGGTCTAATAACCTGATCTTTTTCAGCTTTATCAATGGTGTAAGCATCAATAAGCGGACCTATTCTTGAATATGTGGATTTTTTGTCACTTCTTAATAATGGAGTTCCTGTAAATCCAATTTTTATAGCATTTGGCAAAACATCTGTCATAAAGTTATGGAAATTACCTGATTGAGTTCTATGGCACTCGTCAATCAGGATAAATATATTTTGGTCATTTATTTCAGTTCTTAATTTTGCTGCTTTTTCAAACTTATGAATAACTGTTGTAATAACGGTTTCGCCTTCGTCTTTTAACAGTTCAATTAACCCTCTACCCGTTTTGGCTCTGGCTGGGTTCATTTGAGTATTAGAGAAATTATCCCTTAACTGCTTATCAAGATTGATCCTGTCATTAACAAGAATAAATCTTGGATTTTTAATTTCGGTATCTAGTTTTTGGGATTCGGCAATAATCTTTTTAACCAGCATAACCATTGTTAATGATTTTCCGCTGCCCTGAGTATGCCAGATAACGCCGCTTCTGGTGTTTGCTCCGTCTTCTTTCCTGATACGTTTCATGGCTTTTTCTATACCGAAAAACTGCTGATAACGGCAAATTTTCTTTATTCCATTATCATACAGAATAAAGAATTTAATTAAATTTAAAAGCCTGTCTTGAGAAAGAAGCGAAATAATGCTTCTGTCCTGCTCGGTAACAGTTCTGCCGGAAATATATTTTTTGCAAAGCTCTTCCAGCCAGTCTTTATTTTCTTCTTTCCAAGGGACGAAGAATTCTTTTTTAGTTCCGCAGGTGCCGTATTTAACTTTGCTTGGGTTCATAGCCATAACAATTTGTGCAAATTTGAATAATTGCGGAATTTCATCTGGATTCCAGTTTTTTATATTCTGTTTTATGCCTTCTTCAACATCAACTTGTGATTTTTTGCACTCAATAACTACCAAAGGAAGTCCATTAACAGCCAAAACTATATCAGGTCTTCTTTTTTGCTTATTGGGTCTTTCAACTGAAAATTCATCTGCAACCCTGAATATATTGTTTTCAGGGTGTTCCCAATCGATAAATTTAAGGTCGAAAGAAGCAATACCGCCGTCATAAAGTTCTTCTTCATAGCTTTTGCCATAAATCAGCAGGTCATAAATTTCTTTAGAACAGTGCATCAAGCCCATCTGCATAGGCACATCTATATCCCGTAAGGCTTTTGCAATGTTTCTTGATGAAAATGCGATTTTTCTTCCTTTGTATTCGTATGTCTGTCTTCTTAAAAACTCCGTTAAGTCTTCAATCAAGATTACATTATTCAATGAACTTCTTTGCTTTTCAGCATCAACAGGAGAAATATAGTCATAACCGAGCTTGGTTAATAATTCTATTGCAGGTCCCTGACTTTCGGGTCTTTCATTGAATTGCGTATGGTCTAACATGCCTGCACCTCCTGTTCTTTGTGAGGTTTATTGTTTATTTCAAGCTCATTAACTCTCACCACTCCTGTTAAAAGCAGTTGCATAAGGGATTTTTTGAGTTGTTTATATTCGTCTATTTCTTTTTGTAGCAGGTCGATTCCTTTGTCAGCGGTTGAAAGAATTTCCGCAATAGCTTCTTGTTCAGTTTCCTTTGGCATTTTTATTTTTAAATTTTTAATATCATCAGAGTTTATAGAGTCAAATGTACTGCCTTGCGATAATTTGCACCAATTTTTCTCTTCAAGTAAAAGATATTGAAATAGATATTTAACTGATTGCTTTGGTCTTATAGCTGCAACACCTCTGCCTATGCAAGCTTTATGTCCAGACATAGAAATATAACCTGCTGGAGCCCTAACAGTAATAATTATGTCATTAATCTCACACTCTTTAGTTATATGAGTTGTAAAAAATCTTGGCAAAGTTTTTCTATTTTTACAATCCGCATTTCCTTGTATTAATGGTAAACCTTCGTTTTTACTATTATAACAAGAGGAGTCTGGGGATTGCCCCATAATTACAGTGGCAATTTTTCCTAGTTTCGTTTCTTTCCACTCCCCACTAAAACCTTTCAGTCTAATCTCACTAGTCAAAAGCCTCTGCATCAGCCAAGTTTTCTGATTTTGTTTTTCTGTAAGCAGATTTTCTTTCAGCTCAATTACCCTGTCGCAGTTAGAGAGGATTTCGGCTATGTTATGTTGTTCCGTTTTTGGCGGTTTAGGTATATTTAACTTCAAAAAATCGGTTTTATTTAATACCCTGTTTCTACCAGCTCCACCCGGCGATATATTACAGAGCATTTCTCTTAATCTTGGTTGAACAATGACATATTTATAAAAACCGGCAACTGAATCCGGCTTAAATTCATAAGTCGGAAATCTATGAGATACCAATTTCCCTTCATCTTCTTTATTTGCAACAGCAATGGCATGTTCCCAAGCAAAAGTAATATTTAAAACTAAATCATTTTCTTTAACTTTATACAATTCATCCATAGCAACTGTTTCAGGATTTTCAACAAAAGTATGAAATGTTCCTTTAGCGTGACTCCTTATCCCTAAACGCCAGTAGCCCTCTTTAGGCTTATCTACTGGTCTTGACGTAGCTTTAACAATTTTGTTTATCGTAGGTATATCCCACTTTTTTGGAGCAATAAAACCATGCTCTTTTTTATACCCTTCAGGCACTTGCCCTGAGTTTATCTGCTCTATTCGCTTTTTTATTTCGTTATTCATGAGTTGATTCCTCATTTGCTTTTTCATCTAACATCTTTTTATATTCTTGTTCTACTCGTAAAAACCAAGAATAATACCAGTACCACTGACCATCTTCAAGTTCAACGCCATAGTTTAATTTTTTATTTTTTGCATTTGCTTTTTGCCAAATTTCTGTGTGTTTACGAATAGTAAAATCGGTATAACCTTTTTTCCTCATTAACTCTACAATCTGTTTAGGTTTATACTTTGCAGCTTCTTTTCCCGGCTTTACTAAAATATTTTGAATTTCTTTACCTACTGCACTTTTTTCATCGATGAACCTGTAGGCTTTATCTGCTTGCCCTGACCTGTTGGCATTTTCTCTGACATAGATAACTTTATAACTAAATTTAGGATTTGATAGGTCTTCTGCACTTAATTCATTTTCAAAGTCTGCTATAAAATCTATAATATTTTGCGGGACATCTTTAAAGTCAACAAGTTGCTTTGTTTGCTCATCACTAAAACCAAAAAACTGAATGGCAATTTGAAGTTTATCAGATAATCCATATTTTTTACCAAATAATTTAATAATTGTTTGATTGTAATTCATTGAACAAGCTTGAAACTTTGCAGATATTAAATGGTCTATTTGAGTTGTCATTTGATGTTCTATTTCATGTCGAATACCAATTAAAAAAATTAGATTATCTTTTGTAGCTTTATCTATTGGACTTTTTTTATCATTCAAACAACGCTCTAATTCCCAGTATTTATAGGCTCCACGCTTTGTTTTATCGTAAAATTTTCTTTTTGTTTGACCTTTTGTTGTGTAATATCTATAGTCAATATTATTTTTCCTGTAATAAGCGTGCATTAAATAAGTCCAAGCAATATTCATTAAGACAATAAAACTTTCAGACTTGAATTCAATATTGGGGTTATTAAAAATGCACACAGCTGATAAAGCGGCTTCTTGAGATTTTTTAAGCAGTTCTTCCGTATATGAAAAACAAGTCCTTTGTTTTCTTGCCATTACTTATCACCTTTCGGATGTTTTTTCGCTTCAATGAGTTCAGACTCAAGTGCTTTTAATTCCTTTAAATCTTGCTCATCCGCTTCTATGGCTTCTTGTTTTTTACGATTTGCGTCAAACTTTGCATATCTGTCGTGTGCGATTTGGTTGGCTTTATTTCTTTGTATCCTGCCTTTTCCTTCAAGAACCTCATAATCGTTGAAGGTTAAAAATCCGCCAATTTTTTCTTTCCAGTCAGACATTTTTAATTGTCTTCTGCGTTCTGCCTGATCCTCTGCATAATCTAAAAACATCGAAACCAGTCTATCGAGCTTTTTTATTTCATCTTGGTCAAGATAATTTTTGGCAATGATAACATCCTGTTTTCTGACTCGTGAACCGCTAAAATTTGTCAAATTCATATTAGGCTTTGTTTCATCTGAGCGCTCAACAATGATTTCAGGAGCTGTAAAGCCTGTTACCGCATATAATAATTTGTTTTGAACTTCCGCAAAAAAATCGTTCGATGCTTTTATATCGTCTTTGTAGTCAACACTTAGAGCAAATAAATCCCTGACTTTTTGGTAGAAACGTTTTTCACTGGCTCGTATCTCACGAATTTTTTCTAAAAGTTCATCAAAGTAATCCCATCCTCCGGGATTTTTCAGCCTTTCGGAATTAAGTACAAAACCCTTGATAATATATTCTTTTAAAGTTTGAGTTGCCCATTGGCGAAACTTAATTGCAATGGCAGAATTCGTTCTGTAGCCTACCGCCAAGATAATATCCAGGCTGAAATACTCTACAGGTTTGTCAGAATTTGCAATGTGCATTTTTTGCACATTGCTTTTTTCATCAACTTCATTATCCGCAAAAATATTGCTTATATGCCTTGATACACCTGAGCGGTCAATATCATAGAGCTGTGCGATTTGATTTCTGTCCAGCCAAATTGTTTCATTCACCAAGTCCAGATGAATATCCAATTTGCCTTCGGGTGTTTGATAAATTATTAATTCTTGTTTATCTTCATCCATATTACACCCCCAAGCCTATATCGCTCAAGTATTTAGAAAGCTGGCTTTCAACTTCAGCAAGCTCGCTTTTGATATTTGTTATGTTGGTTTTAACTTGCTCGATATCAATTAGCTTTTCTTCTTCGAATGTATCAACATATCGAGGAATGTTTAAATTATAATCATTTGCATTAATTTCCTCTATTGTCGCAACGTGAGCGAATTTTTCGATGCTTTTACGTTTGGTATAAGTGCCTAGAATATCTTCAATACTTTTTGGAGTCAGCTTGTTTTGTGTTTTGTCCTTTTCGTATCTTCCTTCGCCTGATGCATCAATGAATACAACATCATCATTGTTTCTATTTTTCTTGAATACCATTAAACAGGCTGGAATAGTTGTGCCGAAGAATAAGTTTTCAGGTAAACCTATAACGGCATCAAGGAGATTTTCTTCGACAACTCTTTGTCTTATTTGACCTTCTGAAGCACCTCTAAACAATACACCATGAGGAACTACAGCAACCACTCTTCCGTTATCTTTTAAACTATGTATCATGTGTAGCAAGAATGCCCAATCACCTTTACTGGATGGGGGCACTCCCCAATCAAAACGATGGAACCTATCAGCACTAGAAGTCATTTTAAATTCTTTTTTGTTCTTAGCTGCTGCCTCACCGCCAGGGTTAAAACCTTGAGCCCATTTGTCCTGAGAGAATGGCATATTTGCAACAATTGCATCAAATTGCATTAAATTTCCGTCAGAATCAAGGTGCATTGGATTTGATAATGAGTCGCCCCAAGCAATTTTGGCATCGTGAATATCGTGAAGGAACATATTCATTCTGCCCATAGACCAGACAGAACCGTTCATCTCTTGTCCATAAATAGCAACTTTATCTATACCGGCTTGCTTAGCAGCTCTAATAAGCAAAGAACCTGAACCAGATGTTGGGTCATATATAGATTCGTTTGCTTTGGGTGACACAATACGAGCTATTAACTCAGACACCATCATAGGTGTAAAGAAATTCCCTGCTTTTTTGCCTGCCTGACTTGCAAACTCACCAATCATATACTCAAAAGCATCACCCAGAACATCTGAAGGAACCTGCCTTTCTTGTGTTTCTATTTCTATTTGAGAAGGTCTTAAGTCGAGGGATTTAAAATCTTCCAAAAGATTTCTAAGCGTTGTTGCTTTTTGCTTTGGGTTGCCAAGCATAGATTCGCTATTGAAATCCACACTTCTAAAAACACCGCCAAGCTGAGCAGTATTATCATCTTCAATGCCCCTTAATGCAGCGTTTATTAATACGCCAATATCAGAAGCATATCTACTGTCATATAAGTAATCAAAAGTATGGTCATCTTTTAAGATAAATTCAAGACGAGCTTTCGCCCTTTCAAATCTTACAGCATCAGGATATTTTTCTTTTAGATCTTCAATTTTTTCCTTGTAAGTATCGCTTAAATACTTAACAAAAAGCATTGATAATACATAGTCTTTGTAATTTGCTGCGTCGATAATTCCTCTGAAGGTATTTGCTCCACGCCATAGAGCGGCTTTAATGTCTTCTTTTGTGGTTCCCATTTTTATATCTCCATTTTATTTTGTATTAAACTTTTTATAATAGCTTTATTATATAAGCTTTGCTGTTCTGATAACAGATTTAATAATTGTTCTTTTTTTAATAATAACTTGCTTGTGGCAATTATTTTTTCTTGCTTTTCCATAGGGAATACAGGTATTTGAATTTCACCTATGCTACTTGTTCTTACAGAGCGCAATTGGGTACTTACTTCTTTATTTGCTAACTGTTGCTCAATATCACCTTTCATCAAATAAAGTTGGATAAAATCTGGCAGAATGTAATTTCTGTTCACTCTAATAACTGCACATTGAGAAGGAATCACCATGTTTAGCTGTTCTTTTTTTATTATGCAGGAATATACAGGAGTAAATAACCTTAAAACTATGTCATTTTCTTGAGTTAAATATTTCTCTGGAAGATCTTCTATGCTTTGGAAGTCATCAACTTCGCTCAGGTTAATATTTCCAAAACTATCTATTGACCTTAAGCTAATTACTTTATATTCAATCGGCTTGAGTAATGATATTTGCTCTGAAACCTCCTGTGGTATTAATTCAAGCTGTTTAGCTCCTTTTCTTGAAAGAACCAACCCAGTCTGTATATCAGCTATATCTTTTAATTGTTTATATTCCATAATTTACTTCCTAATAGAGGGTAGAGAGGTTGAGTGATTCAACCCCTCCCCAGTCGATTCAGCTACCCTGTATGACTTTCAGGACAACAATAATAACATCCATTCACTTGAGAGTAATGCTTTTTAGCCTCCCTCACAGCCTCATGTGATGTTGTAAAATAACCAAGATAAATTCGATTCTGTTCAAGTGGAAGCCAATTACAACCAGCTTGGTGAACCTCATGATCTCCGTTACTCTGTGCGTTTTTGTTGACATAAAAATGATTAGCCATTTTATCAACCTTTCTGGCGAATTACTACCGCAAACTCACAAGGTTGACTTTGGCATGAAGTCACTTTAAAATATTATTGTCGAGATAATATTTATCTTATGAGAATTCCTGTTGATTAATTCACCAAGAAATCAATAGGAATTTTTGTTATACATGAATAATGACATATTTTTTATTTTTTGTCAACCATTTTCGGATATTTTTTAGTTATGCATAAAAAATAACAGATTTTTGTAAAAGTTGGCGATGAAATCTAACATAATGAGCAAAGAATTAAACAGAAAACAATTATACAAGCTTGTGTGGGAACAACCAATTTCCCAAATAGCAAAAGAGTATGGTCTATCAGATAGAGGCTTGGGCAAATTATGCGAAAGAAATGCTATTCCAACCCCACCTCGTGGATATTGGGCAAAAATACAATCGGGGCAAAAAATTAAAAAGCCACCTCTTCTTTTTGCCGATTCGACAAATCCAGACAAAACTATACTATCTAAGACCCAAAGAGTCTTATCATCAACAAAAACAGTTGATAAAGAAGAAATTCCAGATGAGCTAAAAGAATTAATTGAATATGAACAAAGCCCTGAAAATAAAATCAAAATCCCAAAGAAATTATCAAAGTATCATCCAATAATTGAAAAAGCTGAACGTGAAAGGCTGAAATGGGATAAAAAAACCTTAAATATTATAGATAGGCGTAGAAATAGAATTCTTAGCGAGTTTTTATATGCTCTTGAAGAAAGAGGGTATAAAGCGGAATACAACGATAATATATACAGAATCAAAATTTCACACCATTACGAAGACTATGTATTTATTGGAATAAGCCAATATATCAAGCGTTATAAAAGAAATTTAACAGAATCTGAATTAAAAAATGCAATTGGAAACAGTAAATGGGTTTATGAAAATGAACCAACTGGCTTTCTTATGATAAATTTATATTCCTGTTATGGAAGAATAAGCAAAAATTTTATAGAAACAGAATCAACCCCTCTTGAAAATTTGCTAAATGATGCGATTATTGAAATAGCTAAAGATATTTTTCAGCAGAGAAATTCAAGGCTTAAAAGATGGGAAGAAGAACGCAAGCATTACGAAAAGCAAGAGCAAATCCGAAAGGAAAAAGAGAAAAGAGTGCTTTTAGTTCAAGAAACGGATAACTGGATTAAAGCAAAAAATATTAGAGCTTATGTAAATGCAGTAATTGAAAATAGAGAATCCAGTATGGAAATTGAATCTTGGTCAAAATGGGCATTAAATTATGCTGATGAAATTGACCCTCTTTGCAGAATGCAAGAAGATGGTTTTCTCAAACTTCCTTAACTTTCCCCCATTCTTGTTGGTAGTTTACAGACATCTAAAACAAATTAAAGAAGCAAAAGAAGTAGTAGAAAAGGCACAAAACAAAAATTAACGTTAAAAGATGTAGTATTTGAAAGAGTTGTTTCCGTCATAAAAGATTAATATAGCTCTAATGGTAATATTGAAAAATAATTAATTACTCCTATGGGACCAGAAAAAGAGGATAAAAAATTTAGAACGAATAAATTGTTTATTATTAGAACTGAATTTATAATTTAGTTAAATCAAAAGAATTTTGAAATTTAGTCAAGTTCTAACTTTTATTTTGGCATAATAAAATCTTATCAAGAAGTTCAATATACTCATTTTTCAATGATTTTGGAGCAAGGATTTTTACATTACAGCCCCATTTGAAAAGTTCTTGGCAAATTGCATAAGTTCCGCCGGCTTTGAATTTTACCTCAATATTGCCGTTATCAAGCACTTTGACTTTTTGAGTCGGATGAAAGTGATAATTCAATACATCCTCAGCAATTATTTTATTGAATTCTAGAACAATATCAATAGGTTCTTCCTGATAAATCCCAAACGATTGTG
>JAQVKX010000199.1 GCA_028694425.1 Candidatus Gastranaerophilales bacterium | reverse complement strand
TTTAAAACTAATTTCCAACGAATCCATAAGTTTTTGCGTTTGTGGCAAATATTTTTCTAATGCTTCAGGCGGGATTTTTTCAAACGCATTTTTTGCAAGTTCAAAAGATTTTTCCCACAGAGGAGTTTTTATAACACCTGGTTTAATTGAAATGAACTTGATATCATCATTACAACGTTCAATTGACAATCCCTGAAAAAATATGTCCAAAAGCTTCTTAGAAGCGCAATAAGGTGATATAAAAGGATAAACGAAGTTTGATGAAACCGAACTTATATTAATAATTCTGCCTTTTTGCATAAGCGGCAAAAATGTTGTAGCAATTTTTAAAGGCGCAAACGAATTAACCTCTATTTGTTTTCTTATTGAATCGAAGTCAGGAAACTCCATCACACCTGCTTGAGCAAAACCCGCTGCGTTAATAATTCCGCAAAGATTAACATTTTGCGATTGAAATTCGTTAAACAGTTCGTCTATTCTCTCATAATCCAAAACATCAAACATAACAGCAGTAATTTGAGAGCTTAGAGCTTCAAGAGCCTCTTTGTCTTCTTGCTTTCTTACGCAAGCTATGACTTCAAAGCCTTTTGCCACTAATTTCTGGGCAATCGCCTTGCCTATTCCCGATGATGCACCTGTCAGTAAAACTTTTTCCATAAAGTTATTTTAGCTTAAAAAATTAAAAATAAGAAGGTGCCGGAAATATTTTTGTTGTTGCCGGTCATTGCGAGGAGCTCTAGCGACGCGGCAATCTACAGTCCAAACGTCATCCTGAATTTAGTTCAGCATCTTATAATTAAACAAGTCTTAACTTGACTTCGACTCATACAAGACTGGATTGCTTCACTTCGTTCGCAATGACAGATTGTAAATGACAACTTAACGTCATTGCGAGGAGCTTTAGCGACGCGGCAATCTATAATCATGTATTCTGACTTCGCCGAGTATAAACTCTGTATCTGGGTTGCAAATACTCTGTAGCCACCTGAAAGAAGTCAGGCAGGCTTTAGTAGGTTCTGTCGCCAAAAATACTACAATATCAATCTCAAACATACCTGCGAAAAAAATTAATTCGCCTAAATTATTAGGAAAATCCTTCTTAGAAGCAAAAAACAAAATATTCTTTTCGGTCACCTGCTCTTTACCCACAAGACAAAACATCTCTTCTTGCAAAGAATTTTCTTGTATCTTTATTTCTATTAAATCACTTATACGTTCTATATTTTGTGCTAAATGCTCGTATAAATTTGCTACACTGCTAAATTCTTGTGCAATTTTGAATGTTTTTAGTATGGTCATATCGTTTTTCTTCTTTATATTCTTAAACTTATATTTTAATTTTAAACTATTGTTTTAAAAATATCAAGATTTAATTCAAATATATTTTAAAATCTCAACTAATAATATACTTTTAAATTATGAATATAAGTAATGAAATTAAAAAACTTACAATAGATAATGCGGTTACTTTAACTGAACTGGCAGAAAAAATTGCTAAAGCAAAGCAAAAACATTATTCTGTACAAAATTTATCTGCAAAGTTAAAAAAGGGAACAGTGAACTTAAACGAATTAGCTATTATTTTAGATGAGCTTGGATACTCGCTAAAATTTGAGAAGAAATAAATTAATTGACCAAGTCATTGCACAAACGTCATGCTGAATTTAGTTCAGCATCTAATAATTAAACAAGTCATTACTTGAAATAAAAAAACAATTGATTTTGATTTGTTCATTTCTTTCTTTTTGCTGCCCGCACAAACAAAAAGAAAGAAACGAACCTAGTTGAGTAAAAGCTAAACCACCTTTTCACCAAAGCTGTGCTTAGCTTTTACATCCTTTAAATCGAATATGGAAAATTCTCAAAATTGTATATTTTGGAATTATTCCATATTCTCAAAAGAAAAATCAGTGCAACGTAATTAGAGGCACAACCTCACGATGAACCAAAGGCTCATACAAGACTGGATTACTTCGTTACACTCGTAATGACTCTTACCATTATCGTCCAACAATAAACCCCCATGAATATTTACTATACAAAAATCGAATAATTTTAATAAATAATCATACAACAATGTAGCGTGCGCTAGCACTTGACAGTAGAGTTTGTAGTTGTTAGGATTTTGTATATAAATGTATAAGATGGTCAAGCTGTCTAAAATGCCGAAAAGGCTACAGCCACCGATTGAAAGGACGCAAAATGTTAGCAATAGTAGAAACATGTGGAAAGCAATATCAACTGCAAGAAGGCAGATATGTTGATGTTGAATATTTAGGAGTGGAACAAGATTCTAAAGTTGAATTTGACAAAGTTGTCATGATTTTAGCAGGTGAAAATTCAACAGTAGGTCAACCTTACGTTGAAGGTGCAGTTGTTAAAGGAACTGTTACTTTGAACGCTAAAAACCAAAAAGTTTTGGTTTATAAACAAAGATGTAAAAAAGGCTACAGAAAAAAACAAGGCCACAGACAAATGTTTTCAAGAGTAATGATTGATTCAATTCTTTTCGATGGAAAAGAAAGTCTTCCTCAAGAAGCAGCAGCTGAAGTTAAAGAAACTAAAAAAACAGCAACTAAAAAAGCAACTGCTGAAAAGAAAACAACAAAAAAAGCCGTAAAAACAGAAGAAGTAAAAGCAGAAACTAAAACAACGGCGAAAAAAACAACTAAAAAAGCTGCAAAAGCTGAAGAAACTAAAACAGAAGAATAATTTAATAACGGAGAAATAAAATGGCTCATAAGAAGGGTGTAGGTTCGACCAAAAACGGACGTGACAGTATAGGAAAAAGATTAGGCGTAAAAAAATTCGGTGGCGAATTCGTTAAAGCCGGTAATATTTTAATGCGTCAAAGAGGCAACACTTTCCATGCAGGAAACAATGTTGGTCAAGGTTCTGACTATACATTATTTGCTTTGGTTGACGGTGTTGTTACTTTTGAAAAACACAGAAGAACAAGACAACAAATCAGCGTATACGCTGCTCAATAAAATCTTTTTCAAAAACATTAAAAAAAAGGAAAGCATTAAGCTTTCCTTTTTTTATTTGGTAATCTTTAATCTTCTGTTAGGTTCTTCGCCTACGCTTATGCCTTTTAAGTTGTGCTGCTCAATATATTCGTGTTGAAGTTTGCGAATTTCGATATTACGAGGCGCAAGTTCAACCTCTACGTTGTCTTCTAAAAATTTCAGCACTGCTTTTTGCGCTTCTTCTAATGCTTCATCGGTTTCATCGTGATATTTGGCATTTTCATCGTCTGATTTTATACCCAAAGCAAGTTTAAGTGCTTTTTGAATTTGAGGCATGTTATTTGATTTAACAAAATGGATAGGAAGTTTAAACTCCTGTGCCGCTTCAATGATTTTTGAGCCGCCTTTTGCGTAACTTTTGTGTGAAATTACAATGTCGGCATCGTCAATATTTTTGGTTACTTTAGCACTCAAATTAAGTCTTTCGATAGCTTTTTCAACTATAGTGCGGGAAATCGAATAAACATAAATTTTTCTGTACTGTTTATTTTCATCAACGTATTTTTGAACGTTAAAATCACGGTTGAGAGTACTTGTGTATTCGGGCGCTTTTTTAATCGGTTCTTCGTTAGTCAATGCTATTTTTGGCTCAATGCCTGTTTTAGCTTCAGGCATATAGCCTATTTTTCTGATTTCAGGCTGAATCGGCCATCCTCTTAAAATATAATCTACTGCCGTAGCCACATCAGGATAAACGGCAAGTGTTTCTCTGTCTACAATTTCTATTACAACATCGAATGTCGGTTGCTTTTCACG
>JAQVKX010000198.1 GCA_028694425.1 Candidatus Gastranaerophilales bacterium | reverse complement strand
AGAAAGATTCAAACCTTTTGGTGTGAATGTCCAATTATTGTCACGTTTTAGAAGTTCCGGTGAACAGAAACAGACATTAAAAGAACTTGCTCTTGGCACTTGTGATGTTGTTGTTGCCACGCACAGGCTTTTACAAGAAGATGTTAAATTTAAAAATTTGGGATTTTTAGTTATTGATGAAGAACACCGCTTTGGAGTAAGACATAAAGAAAAGCTCAAAAAATTGAAAGAAAACATTGATATAATAAGCATGTCAGCAACTCCGATTCCCAGAACGCTTTATATGTCGCTTTCCGGAATTAAAGACATGAGCGTAATCAACACTCCGCCTAAAAACAGGCTTCCTATTAAAACATTTGTCGGCGAATTCAATGAAACCTCCCTCAAAAATGCAATAATCCATGAATTAGACAGGGAAGGACAAGTTTTTTACCTTTATAACAGGGTTGAAACAATTGAAGAATTTAAACTTCAGCTTCAAAAACTTGTCCCGAATGCAAGAATTGTAATAGGGCATGCCCAACTTGACGAAAAAATCCTTGAAAAAGTTATGGTAGATTTTGCAAATAAAGAATTTGATATTCTGCTTTGTACCACAATTATTGAATCGGGGCTTGATATCCCGAACGCAAACACAATTATAATCCATGATTCGGATAAATTCGGGCTTGCTCAGCTTTATCAACTTAGAGGTAGAGTAGGCAGATGTGAAAAACAAGCTTACTGTTATTGTTTTTACAAAAAAGATAAAAATTTAACACAGGAAGCTTTTCAACGGCTTAAGGCGATAAAAGAATTTACGACATTGGGAAGCGGTTATCAAATAGCCATGAGGGATATAGAAATCCGTGGGGTTGGAAATATTCTCGGAACAAAGCAGCATGGTCATATGGCGAATGTCGGATTTGATACTTACTGTCAGCTTTTAGAAGAAACCGTTAATGAACTTAAAGGTGAGCATATTGAAAAAAATCCGCCGACAAATGTTGATATTAACGTTACAGCATATATTCCGGACGAGTGGGTAGGTTCAAAAGAACAAAAAATGATTGAATACAAAAGGCTTGCTGATGTTAAATCTCAAACGGAACTTGATTACATCACACAAGAATGGCAAGACAGATTTTCCAAACCGCCTGAAAGTGTTGAAAACTTAATAAAACTTATTAAAATAAGGCTTGCCGCAACGAATGCAAAAATCTCTGTAATACGTGAAGTGCCTGACAATATAAGAATTTATACACCATACTTGTCTCAAGAATGGAAAATTATTCAAAAAGTGTTACCTGCAAATATTACAAAATATATAAAATTTATTTCTGCCCCAAAATCTTGCACAGAGGGCAATTCAATAATTTTGTTAAATAATTCTCATATAAATTTTCAAGAAATATTTAACATATTATCAGATTTGTTTTATTATATACATAAGGTTAGTTATGAATACCAAAATGAAAGAGGAGTATAATATGAACAGTAAAAAATTATTGGCAACGGTTGCAATCTCTGCAATGTTATTAACAGGATGTACTTTCGGGCCGAAAAATACGATTATTAAAGTTAACGGACAAGATATTACACAAACACAATTTGAAAAGACATTTGATAAAGCAATCGGCAATTCCATGTTTGCACAAATGGGCATGGACGTTAAAAAAGATAAAAACGGTTTCTTATATCTTATGATAAAAGACAGAGTCGTTAATGAACTTATTGTAAAAGCTCTTATTGAACAAGAAATGGTAAAAAGACGCATAAAAGTAACTAAAGAAGATACCGATAAAGAATTAAAAATTATTATTGACAAAGTCGGTTCTAAAGAAAAGTTTAATGAGATTTTAAAACAAAACGGAATTTCTTCGGAACAGTTTAAAAAAGATTTAAATGATGAAGTTAAGATAAAAAAACTTCTTAGTGTACTTTCAACCGGAAAAGTTTCTGATGCTGACACTAAAAAGTTTTATAAGGAAAATTTAACTAAGTTTAAATATCCGGATAAAGTAAGAGCTTCTCATATATTAATTTCAGCAAACTCTGAAGAAATTAAGGAAAAGATAACATCCGATCCTGTAAATAAAGGATTGAGCAAAGAAGAAATTCAGGCAAAAGTTGATAAAGAACTTTCCGTAAAATTGGAAAAAGCTAAAAAAATCTTAGCAGAAGTAAAGAAAAATCCTAAAACTTTTGAAAAAATTGCAAGAGAAAACTCTGATGATGCAGCAAGTGCAAAACAAGGCGGAGATTTGGGGTTCTTCTCAAGACAAGAGATGGTTGAACCTTTCGCTAAAGCAGCATTTGCTCAAAAACCTGAAACCATAAGCGATATTGTGAAATCTCCTTACGGATATCACATTATATTAGTTAAAGACAGAATGAAAGCGGGACAAGAACCGTTTGAAAAAGTTAAGGATGAAATTAAAACATACCTTGAAAATCAAGCAAATGTTAAGGTTTTGGAAAACTTAATTGAATCTTTGAAAAAGCAGGCTAAAATTGAGTATTTAGATGATGAATATAACCCTGCTAAAATTCAAGATGCTTTAAAGAAACAAGCTAAAAGTAATCCTACAGCAAAAGAAGAACTTCATCCGGAAGCACAAAGTGCAACACCTGCACCGCCAAAACCTGCAAAATAATTAAATGAATAAATATAAAAAGCGGTTTTCGACAAAGTCAAAAATCGCTTTTTTATAATTTTAAATATTATCTTATGTAATTAATAACATTATCACGTCTTGGTTGAGGTTTAGGATTCTCACCTTTTTTATATCCGAGAGTTATTGCATAATAAGGTTCGTAATTTTCAGGTATCTGCAATAATTTTAAAATTTCTTCGGATTGTTCACTTTTGAACAAAGGCGTAATAAGTCCTATCCAGCAAGTTCCTATACCTATGGATTCTGCAGCCAGCATGATATTTTCCGTAGCGGCAGCACAATCGATTTCAGGTGCAATAGATTTTTTGTCACCTGAAACAACTATTATTGTTGAAGCATTGTAAAAAATATTAAATTGTTCATCATCGGAGAATTTTTTAAAATTTTCATTATCGGATTTTTTTAGCTCATTTTTTGATTTATCATTTAAAATTTTTATTATTTCTTTATTTTGAATAACCGTAAAATGCCAAGATTGAAAGTTACAAGCACTTGGTGCAAACATACCTGCTTGAAGAATAAGGTCTAAATCTTCTTGTTTAATTTGTTCTTCAGAGTATATTCTGATACTTCTCCTGTTTAAAATGTTTTGTATAACTTCGTTCATAATGCCTCCGTTTTTAGGTTATAAGTTTATAAGTTGAGTAGTTTTAAAAGTGAGCAGTGAGCTGAATTTTACTACGCCTCTACGCATCTACGCATCTTGTCTTTTGTTCGATTTTCCATTTAAAAATGAAGCAGCTCATAAGCCGGGTTCTGTTTCTAGATAATCATCTGTCTGGGACTGTAATTGCTTACAGCCACTAGCGATTTTTCGAAGAATGGCGGACAGCCTTAGTTCTTCATTTAATCTTGCATTCAGTCGGGGTTTACCTAGCCGTATCCTCTCGAATACGCTGGTGAAGCTCTTAACTCACCGTTGCACCATCGCCTGTGCTGTGACAAGAATTTAAGTCTACAGTCATCGGCAGTCTACATTTCTGTGGCACTATCCACGTGCTCACGCACTCCGGAGTTTCTCCGGCGACCTGTCCTTGAATGCCCGGACTTTCCTCATCTGATTAACAGACGCGATTATCCGACTACTTCAATAAATATTTTAACATGACTCAAATTAAAAGGGAATATTCAACTTCTTTTCACATTTCA
>JAQVKX010000029.1 GCA_028694425.1 Candidatus Gastranaerophilales bacterium | reverse complement strand
TCCAACAATAACTCCATCTGATGTCGTTCTTTGTCGTTTAAATGTGAATATGTTTGCATTTCTTACTCCTTTCATATCTATTTTACATGAAAGGTGTTGCACTTTTAATCAGAATTCCCGCTAATCAGGTCAAATCAATTATGGTTAAAACGCACGCCCAGCGTACCCTCGCCCCTTGAGGGAGAGGGAGATTTTTCGGCACGAGGAACGAGTGTCAGAAAAATCGGGTGAGGGGTACCCCAATAGGCATGTGCTTTCACACCCTCCCCCATTTTTCCTGATGCTCATTCTTCGCATCGGAAAAATTCCCCCTCCGCAAGGAAGGGGGAATTGTAAACGCTTATTGCTAAAGGTTTTTCGCCTTACGTAATTTCTGGTGATTAGTTACTAATAGTGTAACAACTCAGGTCGAATTTGTAAAGGCTAAGACTCTTTAGCAATAGGCGTTCGTAAGGCCTCCTCTCTTGCACTCTGCCGAGCAAAAGCTGACTAAATGTCAGGTTTTGTGAGAGGGGAGGAAAGAATTTCAACACGAGGAACGAGTGTTAGAAATTCCAGGTGGAGGGTAAAAAGTGCATGGCAATTGACATTGAACCCTCACCCCGATTTTCTGGAACTTGCAGGCTTATGCTCGTTCTGAAAATCGCCCTCCCCGCAAGGGGGAGGTAATAACGTGATAAATCCTTGCTTTGAAACGAATTCAATTTGAGTTGTTACAAAATAGTTATTTGTTATTTCACCCTAAAATTAGCTGTTACAAGAGGAGTGGTAAGGCGGTTTTTTGTATATATGACCATACAGTAATATCCTGCTTCATTTATTACAATGTAATCATTGTAATAATAAATTTGGTTTTTATAAAGCCTAAAATCATTTGAATATGCCAATCCTGTAATTTCATAATCAACTTTTTCGTTTCTTTTTAATACACGAACTCTTATAAATTCGGTATCAAGCTTTTTTTCCGTTATAAAAAGGTAATAAATCTTTTTTCCTGCAAAGAATTCCGTTGCATTGTTCAAAAAATTATCTTTAGTTATCGGAGCATTGTTAAAAAGAATTATTGTTGTAGGTTTACTGCATGCCGTAAACAAAAACATTGTACAAATTACTAAAAATACAAAAAACTTTTCACCTTTCACATTTCACCTATTCACTTTTTAAGCTGTTAATCTTGTTCATAATCGTTTGATTTGTTACGGTATCTTTATTTAGGGAAACAAATTTTTGATAATACTCAATTGCTTTTTCTTTGTTTTTTTCAGCCTCATAAGCAAGTGCCATTGCGTAATATG
The DNA here is from genome assembly GCA_028694425.1 of Candidatus Gastranaerophilales bacterium. Taxonomy (GTDB): domain Bacteria; phylum Cyanobacteriota; class Vampirovibrionia; order Gastranaerophilales; family Gastranaerophilaceae; genus JAQVKX01. Next base: position 15,614 of record JAQVKX010000029.1, on the reverse strand, counting down.
CATAAGTATAATTAGGGTTGAGTGCAATGACTCTGCTGAAACACTTTTTGCAGTCGGCATAATTATTTACTTCTGCATAAACCAAGCCTAAATTAAACCATGCATCCGTATAAGAAGGATTTATCACAAGAGCTCTTTGGTAATAACTGCTTGAATTTGTGGCATCTCTCTTGATTTTATAAAGATTACCGAGTTTTAGATATGTAACGGAATTCTCTTTATTAAATTCAAGAGATTTTTTATATTTTTCGATTGCCTCATCGTATTTTTTCTGGTTATAAAAATTATCGCCTGCTTTAATTAATGTTTGTTCGGTCTCGATTTCCTGAGGCTGGGAAACCGGCGGTAGCATTTGAGTTATATTTTCACTAACAGGTGTTTCTTTTTTATTTTTTGCCATAAATCTTTCATATTCAGCTTTATAAAGTTTATTGTTGGAATCTATGTCTATTGCTTTTTCATAATTCTCCATTGCTTTTGAATTTGAATTTGTATTCTCATAGGCTTTTGCCAGTTGGTAATAAGCGTAAGCCTCATTTGCATTATAACTTGCAGCATCACTAAAATAAGGCATTGCTTTTTGGTATTGATTACTTTCCATAAATAAATCACCTTGGGTAATCAACGCACTTACCAGATTATCCTTAAGTCTGTCATTAGATTGTTTTGTCAAAAGTTCTTTATAGATTGTTATTGAATCATCATATTTTGACATTGCATGCAAAATAAGTGCTTTATTTGCCTTTGTGTCAAAGTCATTGCCGTTAACAATCAAAACCTCATCGTAATACCTGAGGGCATTTGCATAATCGTTTTGAAGGTGATAGCAATGGGCAAGTTTCTTTTTTACTTCAACATTCGTATTATCTTTGGACAAAGATTTCAGATAGTTTTCAATTGCTAAATTTAAATTATTTTCGCGTTCATAAACAATACCTAAGTTGGCATAAGCATTAGGATTTTGGGGATATGCGGCAATGTAGTTTTTATATTGTTCTATTGCCAAATCGGGTTTATTCATATCCGCTAAAAGATTTGCATAATCAAATTTTAAATAAGTTAAGTTTGGATTTAGCCTAAAAGTTGTTTCAAACTCTGCCAATGCCAAATCATCTTTGTCTAATTGTTGATAAGAAACAGCTAAATTTGCATGAGCAGAAACATTGTCAGGGTCAAGTGCAATTGCTTTTTGAAGAATTTCTGCGGCAGTATCGTATTTTTTAGACTTAAATAAAGCCAGCCCGTAATTTGCAAAATTTTTAAATTCGCCAGGATTTTTTGTATAAATTACATTGTATTCTTCACAAGCTTTTTCAGCCTGATTGTTCCTTAGGTATGTTTCTGCAAGACTTTCTCTTGCATCTTGTTCTTCGGGATAAATCCCGAGGAATTTATTGTAATTATCTATTGCTTCTTTATATTGTCCCATTAATGACTGAACGTTTGCAATATTCAGGTAATTGTATTTATAATCCGGGAAAATTTCCGTTGCGTGCATATATGAGGCGTAAGCATCTTTATAGTTACCTTGTGTTTGAAGGATATTGCCGATACTTATATAGATAAAAGCATCATTAGGGCGAAGCTCCAGAGATTTTTTATAAGCCGCAAGTGCATTTTGCCAATCGCTTATATTTGCATACAAACCTGCAAGTTTTGTATAAAGCATTGCATCATCACCGTTAATTGCAATAGCTTTTCTAAGGACTTGAATTGCTTCGCTGTTACGGTTTTCGGTTTCCAAAGAGCAAGCCTGTTTATATAAATTGAGTGCTTCTTGTATCATCTGTGCCTGAACATAATTTGATGATAAAACTAAAATTAATGCAGTAATAATTAATAATAATTGTTTTTTCACGTTAATGTCCTTTTTTAGTTTATAAGATTATAAGGTGAAAAGGTGAATAGTTTTGGTTTATGGGTGATAAGATGATAAGTTTATCAATTCCGCAAGGTCTCCCAATTTTAGCTAAATAACCTATAACCCTATAACCTTATAATCCTATAAACTTCTTTTCACATTTTACGTTTTTCTTTACTCTATCAAGAACTCAATATTAATTCAACAATTTTTTCAGGTTTGATCTCAAGACAAAACAGATTTTCACAGGTAGTTTGGCGTTTTTCCCAAAGGCATGGTTTTAATTTACAATTATCATCCGCAGTTACAGGAATTATATTGTCAAAATCCGGGATTAATCTTTTATAATCCGTCGGTCCGAAAATCACATAGGTTTTGGTTTGAAGAGCTACTGCAATATGTAGTGGTGCTGAATCCGAACATAAAAATTTTTCGGCAGATGAAATTAATTGAGCTAAATCAATTAAGTTTTTTGTTTTGCCGTAAAAATCCATAAAGTTAGGATTTGAAACGTTCTTAATTGTGTTTCGGATTGTTTCAATACACTCTTTATCATCAGAACCGCCTGCCAGAATGACTTTTTTGCCATGTTCAAGCAGCAAATCAATAATTTTTGCCCACGTTTGGGCAGGAATTGTTTTTATCATACCCTTTTGAACGCTTAAGCTGCTTACCCCCGGATGAATTAAAATTGTGTCAGATTTTTTATCACACGGTTTGATATTTATTTGTGGCAGAATTGTTTTAATTTCGGTAATAGGCGTGATTAAATCGTGATACATTGAACAAGCATATTGATTTTTATTCAATTTTATAGCTTTTGTAAGCAAAAGTTCGCTTAATTTTCCTGTATCATAGCCGTACCGTTTTTTAATCCCCGTCAAAAACAGTAAAATACTTATAAATTTATTCCCACCTGATGAAATAACCAAATTAAACCCGCCTTTTCGGGCAAGAAAAATCAACTTTAAAAACTCTGAATATTTATTTTTTGATTTAATATCAATTAAAAAAAGTTCGTCAATAACATCCGTTAAATCCTTAATCCCTTTGCTTCTCGGCTCAAGTGCCAGAGTGATTTCGGCTTCAGGAAATTCTTTTTTAAGCGAAATTAAAGCCGGCAGAAACAGGATTTCATCTCCTATCCCGCCAAAATTTATTACTAAAATCTTTTTAATATTTTCCATTTTCTTATTATATAATAAAGTGAGACCACTGCACAAGTCCAAAATTTCTAATTTTGAGACTTTGCTCAAGGACATTTTTGTAAGAAAATGGACTTGTGCATTAGTCTCAACGTAGTGCAAGGGATGCGGAAAAATTCGAAAAATGATAATTTTTCGGATTTTTCAAATCCGATCCAAGAGGTCCTAAACCCATACCGGCTGCGGGATAGCGAATTTTTGCCGGAGGGCAAAAGGGCAAAACGACGCTTTTGCCCGCAGCCCGTTTAACGGCGAATAATTCAATAAGCCGGCGGTATGGGTTTAAGCCGGACAAGGGAGCTTGCGAGAAAAATTTTACTATCCTAGCACCCAGCCTTGTAATGCTCATAAATTCGCAAACAAGCAGGTGTAATTTTTCCGCAAGCTCTAATATAAAAATTAACCGTAACAGTTTAAGTAACCATATTCCATGTCATTGCGAGGAAGGGTAAAATTAAGTGTGGCATTGGATTTGAAGTGTCGCACCCCGACGTGGCAATCCAAGGATCTAAAAGCAAAAGGCAAAAAGCTAAAAGTAAGCTCAATACCTTTTGCATTTTGCTTTTTACTTTTTACTTTTTTGGATTGCTTCGTCGCTCGGCTAAGCCTCTACGCATCTACGCATCTTGTCTTCTTCTTTTTTACATTTCACATTTGAGATTTCACGTTTCACATTTTACTTTTTGCCTTTTACCTTTTGCTTTTTGCTTTTCGCTTTTATGTTATAATCGTTTCAGAAGCGAGGTCTATCATGAAGAATTTTTTAGCACACAGTGATGAAATTAGAGAGCAAATGCTTGAAAGCATTTCGGTTAAAACAGTCGAAGAATTATTTAGCAAAATTCCACAAGAAGCAAGGGTTAAGGAACTTAATTTACCTGAAGCACTGAGCGAAATGCAGGTTCAAAAAAATGTTAAATCACTTGCTAAAAAAAATAATACGGACGTTATAAACTTTTTAGGGGCTGGAGCTTACAACCATTTTATTCCGGCATGTATCGGTCAAATTGCCCAAAGATTTGAGTTTTTAACCGCATATACGCCTTATCAGCCTGAAATTTCTCAGGGAACACTGCAGATTATGTACGAATTTCAGTCAATGATTTGCAATTTAACCGGAATGGATGTTTCAAACGCATCGGTTTATGACGGTGCAACTGCTTGTGCAGAAGCAATCTCAATGTCTGCAAGAATAACAAAAAGATACAAAGCCCTTGTCTCTGATGCGATTAACCCCGAATACAAAGAAGTAATTAAGACTTATACCGATGCAAACGGTATTAAGATAGAGTGGATTAGCGAGAAGAATTTAACAACGGACTTTTCTTCAATTCAAAGCAAGGTAAAATCAGGTGAATATGCTTGTATTTTGCTTCAAACGCCAAATTTTTACGGTTCAATCGAAGAAGTTAATTTAGTGGAAATGCTTAATGCTTCAAAAACTCTGCTTGTAGCTTGTGTGGACATTTCTTCGCTTGCCGTTCTTAAAGCACCTGTTGAATATGGTGCAGATATTGTGGTAGGCGATATCCAGCCGCTTGGGATACCAATGTCTTTTGGCGGACCGCATGGCGGATTTATGGCTTGCAGGGAAAAACTTATGCGGCAGCTTCCGGGAAGAATTGCAGGCAAAACCCTTGATGCTGAAGGTAATCAGGCATTTACGCTTACAATCCAAACCAGAGAACAGCATATTAAGCGTGAAAAAGCAACGAGTAATATTTGTTCAAACCAAGCCTTAGTAGCTCTTTGTGCAACTTTATATCTAACTCTTCTGGGAGAAAAAGGGTTTAAGCAAGTAGGAATCCTGTCAAGCAAAAATGCTCATATGTTATCTGAAATGCTTTCCAAAAAAGGAATTAAAACTTTAAATAAAGATTTTTATAATGAATTTGTAATTGAAGTTAGTGATGCGGATAAGTTTTTGACTGAGTTAAAAGAAAAAAATATTATCGGCGGTTTAAAAATTGATAAAAAACGAATTCTGGTTGCGACAACCGAAATGAATTCCGATGAGGAACTTAAATTATACTGCAAATAAGAACAGGAGTGTGTTATGGGCTGTAAACTATTAGAAAAGGATACTGTGACTGAAACAATACAAGAAGCTTTAAAAGTTCTTGGCAAAAAGCATTTTGCACTTATTATTCATGCAAACAGTTTTCCTTCAATGGATGACGAAGATACGGGTTTTGGGACAATAAATTCTTCGGCGGGAAAAAAAGTCATCGATTTTGCATCGGGAATTTTCAACGTAATACAGCTTGGACCTTCCGGAAAGACTAAATGTTGCGATTCTTCGCCTTATACAAGTACGATTTTTTCAAATAATCCGCTGTTTATTGACTTGAAACAGCTTACAACCGACAAATGGTACAACATTTTATCCCAAAAAACTTTCAATGAAATTGTCAAAAACAATCCGAACAAAAATATGGGCAAAACCGCCTACTCTTATATTTGCAACGCACAACAAAGTGCTTTAAAAGAAGCTTATGAAAATTTCAAAAAAACAGAGACAAAAGATTTAAAAGATGCTTTTGATAAATATAAAAAAGAAAATAAATTCTGGTTAGAAAAAGATGCACTTTATGAAGCACTTTCCGTAATCCATAACAATGATTATTGGCCGCTTTGGAAGTCAGAAACCGATAAAAATCTTTTTAACTCTAAATCAATTGAAGAAAAAATGGAATTCGGGAACCGGATTAATGAAATAGAAAAAAATTATGCCGATGAAATAGATTTTTATTCATTCTGTCAGTTTGTTACACACCATCAAACAGAAAAAACCAAAGAATATGCTTTGTCCAAGGGGATTAAGATGATTGCAGACAGGCAGGTTGCATTCTCCGACAGGGATTGTTGGGCTTATCAGTCTTTGTTTTTAGAAGACTGGTTTTTGGGTTGTCCTCCGGATTATTTTTCAAATGACGGACAGGCGTGGGGATTTCCTGTTATGGATCCGGAAAAACTTTTCAATGGCGATGGTTCTCTCGGTGAAGGCGGTCAATTAATGAAAGCTTTATTCAAAAAAATGTTTAAAGAAAATCCCGGCGGTGTCAGAATTGACCATATTGTCGGACTTATTGACCCTTGGATTTACAAAGCCGGCAAAAAACCGAAAGTCGAAGAAGGTGCAGGGCGTTTGTATTCATCTCCTGAGCATCCTGAATTGGCAAAGTTTGCTATACCGAAAGAAGAGGATTTAAATTCACAACTTGGAGCAGATAAAGAAAAAAGAGTTAAAACTCTAAACAAGGAACAGATTAAACTTTATGGAAAGTTAATTGAACAAATCGTTATTGCCGCAGCAAAAGAAGAAGGACTTGATAAAGACGCAATTGTCTGTGAGGACTTAGGAACTTTAACAAACCCTGTAGAAGCGGTTATGAAGAAATATGACCTTCAGGGAATGAAGTTAACGCAATTTGTAGACCCTGAAATGTCTGAACATCCTTACCGCTGTAAAAATATTGAAAAACGTTGCTGGGTTATGGTCGGAACCCATGATAACGAACCGATTTCGATGTGGGCGGATTCTTTTATCAATACACATGAAGGTTATTTGCATGCAAAAAATTTAGCGGAAGATTTATTCGGTTATGAAGAAAACCGTGATGATATTATTGTAAAATTAACCCAAGATGCCGATTTTCTTGCACAAGCAAAATTAATAGAACTTTTTGCATGTGAAGCGGAAAATATTCAAATATTTTTTACTGATTATTTCGGGATAAAGGATGTTTATAACCGTCCGGGAACATCAGGTGATGAAAATTGGAGCCTGAGACTGCCCAATAATTTTGAAGAAATTTTTTGCAATAATTTAAAATCCCATAAAGCACTTAACTTGCCTGTTATTTTAGAATATGCGATTAAAGCAAGAGGAAAATCATTTGCACAGAAACATGGTAAATTAATTGAACGTTTACGGTTAATTTGATAGACAGCCAATATAACCTATAACCGTCATGCTGAACTTGGTTCAGCATCTTACCGGCATAGTAATCCGGATAGACCCTGAATCAAGTTCAGGGTGACAAAATCCGTCGTAGTAGCTTGTTACTAAATAAATAATAAAGAGGATATTGAATGAAAAAAATATTTGTTTTATTTACCATTTTCTTTCTTATAGGTACAAGCTGTTTTGCCGGATTTGTAAGCACAGAAGCAATGCTTCAATACAATCGTGGAATTGATTACTACAAAATCGGACAATATGACCAAGCGATAAGTGCTTTCCGTTCTGCAATAAGAATTGCCCCCGATTACATAGATGCTTATTACAATTTAGGCTCGGTGCTTGAATATTTGGAACAATATGATGCCGCATTGGCTGTGTTTAAGCAAATTATCGTCAGAAAACCGGATGACTATGATTCTGTATACAAAGCGGCATGGCTTAGTTATAAGTTAGGCGAAAATCAAAAAGCCAAAACTTATTTGAGCATTATTCCGCCAAATTGTGCCAGAGCAAATGATGCAAAGGAACTTGCTGCAAAGTTGGATTACACAATACCTACCCCAACAAAAGAAGTTAAGCCCGCAGTAAAACCCGCCCCTTCGATTAATCAGACAAGCGGCATTTATGAAAATATAGCTGCTCCTACAGGAATTACATCCGATAAGGAAGGGAATGTTTATATTGCAGAGTTTAATAACAATACAATTATAAAAATCACCCCCGATAATAAAAGAATTGTTTACCTTAAAGACCCTAAAATCAGCGGTCCTATCGGGCTTGCAATTGATGGCTCAAAAAACATGTACATAGCTAATTACAACAAGGATAATGTGTTAAAAGTTTCCTCACTGGGTGAAATTTCAGTACTTATAAGCAATGTTAAAAAGCCTTATTATCTTTATATCTCGGGGAACATGCTTTTTGTTTCATGCCAGGGCACAGATTCGGTTTTACGGTATAAATTGCCTTAGCAATGCTTTTATGTAAGGTGGGCATACTTGCCCACCTTACAGATTTGACTGACTGACGACGAAGTATTCAGCGTGAAGCTTGTAGGTTGGGGTGAAAAGCTTTAAACATTGTGTGTTTGGGTTAAATTTGCATTTTTTACCCCAACAATATTGTAATTAATTTTCTTTGTCTGAAAAGTTAATTTTATACCCTAAAATATCAGCCATCAGTAAGATTTCTTTATAAGTAATAGTTTCATTTCTAAGCTTATTGGAAAGATTTTCTGATGAATACTTTTTATTTAGCCTTTTTCCCATCTCTGAAACAAGCTCTTTCATCAAAATGCCTTTTTGTAATAATAATATTTTTATTTGGTCTCTAATCTTTACATTCATATTAATAATATATATGTTTGTTTACTAATTGACAAATTATATAATTAATGTTACATTAATAACTAATAAATTATTTAAATAACTTATTAGTTATTAATAATTTAAGAAAACTTAACAAAGGAACAAAAAAATGCAAAACAACACAAAAAAATATCTTAAAAATTTAATTGACTATCTGGAAATTGAATTAAACACAATAAAAGCAGAGTTAAGGGTTGTTATTAAAATAAAAAATAAATTACAAAAATTTTATAAAAAAGTTATAAATAATTATTAACTATTTTCGTTTTCAGCTAATCTAACTTTGCAAGTTATTTTTGTTCCGCCGGGTGTTTCCCATTCTATTCCTATTTTCCTGCCATGAGGTTAAAGTTTATTAAATTATATACAAACTTGGAGGGCACGGAATAATTCCAAAATCTACAATTTTGAGATTATTCCGTGCCCGACCTAAAGAAGGTAAAAGCCAAGCATAGCCTTGGTAAAAGGGTAGCTTGGCTTTTACTGGACTAAGGAGGTGCGAGAAAAATTTTTAATTTTTCCGCATCCTCTTGTTTAATTTCCAAATTATTCAAAATTTGACTGACCGACGACGAAGTATTCAGCGTAAAGAAGTGCAGTCCTTTAACACCTGTGTCAATCAATTGCTGACACTGATATGATGCAAAATCAATTCCGATTTTTCTTATGTCATCGGGATTGTCTTTATATTTTTCAAGTTTATCCATTAAAACCTTAGGTACGGTAACTTTTGCTATAGAAAGCATTTTGGAAAGTTGGTTATAACTCATTATCGGTAAAATCCCGGGGATAATCGGGATTTTTATTCCGATATCATCTGCATATTCACAGAAACGGAGGAATTTATCGTTGTCAAAAAACATTTGGGTGTAAATAACCTCACCGCCCGCGTCAATTTTTAGTTTCAAATTCACTAAATCTTTTTTTAAATCGGGACAATCCATATGCCCTTCCGGATAACCTGCAACAGCAACAGAAAGCACTGTTTGTAACTTTATAAATTCAACCAGTTCATTTGCATACCGAAAATCAAAAGTTTCCGGCTCAACTCCGGCAGGAATATCGCCCCGAAGTGCTAAAATATTCTTAATCCCCAAATCCTGAATTTCTTTTAAGTATTTTTTGACATGTTCTTTTGAATGGCAAACACAAGTAAAATGAGGCATTACATCCAAAGACAATTCGTTTTGTATTTTTTGGATTATGTTTAAAGAAGCATTTTGTGTTGTACCGCCGGCACCGTAAGTCAAGGAGATAAAAGCAGGAGAATATTCTTTTAATACATTAAGATGTTCAATTAATTTCTCCAGCTTTTCGCCGTTCTCATCGTCTTTTGGGGGAAAAATTTCAAACGAAATTACAGGAGGGTTTTGAGTAAAAAAACCGGCCTTTTGTTCTTTTTGTCCTAAATACAGTTCTCTCAGTGCCATAATAAAATATTATCATAAAATTGTAAAAACAAAAAAAATTTGGTATAATCGGACTAGAAGAAAGAGAGTTAAGATGCCCGATATAGAAGAAATTAAAGAGCTTCAACAGATTTTAAAAGAGGATTCTACCAATTTTCAGGCAAGGAGGAGGTTAGCAATACTGCTTCTTGACAGTGGATTTAATGAAGACGCTCTTAAACAGCTGCATTTTTTATCGGGAATTTTTCCGAATGATGCCGAATTATATTACAATCTTGGAATAGTTTATGAAAAGCTGAAAAAACTTAATCTTGCGGAAAAATCTTATCTTAAAGCAATTGAATTATCACCCGATGAAACAGATTTTTATTATAATCTCGGACTGGTTTACATTGACGAAGGCAAGTATGATAAGTCGATTGAAGCATTTAACAAAGTAATTGAAACAGATGTTGACGATGCAAACAGCTATTTTTGCTTGGGGCTTTGCTATACATTAAAATCCGAAAATAAAACCGCTGTAAAATTTCTTAAAAAAGCAATTCATCTAAATGACAAAGATATTTTTGCACATTTTTATCTGGCAAACCATTATAAGAATCAAGGAAACATTGATTTAGCGATTGATGAATACAATAAAGTTATAAAATATTGTCCTGACTACGGTTGGGCTTATTACAACCTCGGTGCGATTGCTTTTGAGCAAAATAATATTGAATCAGCGGTTCAATACCTTAAAAAAACCATAGAACTTAATCCGAAAGATATTGATGCTTATAATATTTATTCAAAGATTTTAATAAAATTCGAAAATTGGGATGAAGCACTGGAATTAGTCAAAAACGCATTAAAAGAGAACGAATACGAAGGTGATTTGTACTACATTCTTGCCCGGATTTACAAGCTTCAGAATAATTTTTCTGAATATGAAGCAAATATGAAAACGGCATTAAAAAATTACAAAACCCTTTCATTCTCGCCAAAATCGGTGAAGAAAGAATTAGATGAGTTTTTAAATGTAAGGAGCAAATAATGTTAAAACCAAAAGAAGCTTTAGACAGAATAATCGAAGGCAATAGGCGTTTTGCCCAAGGAAAATCAATTCATCCCAACCTTGGTGAAGAACTCAGAAATTCTTTAATCTACGGACAAAAACCTTTTGCAGCGGTTTTGGCATGTTCAGATTCCAGAGTTCCGGTGGAAATAATTTTAGATATGGGACTGGGAGATATTTTTGTAGTAAGAAATGCCGGAAATACCTTGTCTAACAGTGTTACCGGCAGCTTAGAATATGCTGTAAAAACTCTTGGAGTAAAGTTAATAATGATACTAGGGCATAATGATTGCGGTGCGGTAAAGGAAGCTTTAGATATTTATAACAACTACCAAGCCGAAAACCTGACTCATTGCTTAAAAGAAATTTTTGACTGCATCTTACCTTCAATAACTCAATCGGATAAAGAGGCTTTAAATGATATTATAAAATTAAACACAAAAAACCAAGCCGAAAAATTGGTTAAAGAAAGCTCTTACCTTGCCCAAAAACTCAAAGACAACAAAATTATGATTGTAAGTGCCAATTATTGCCTTGCCACAAGGCTTATTGAGGTTTTGTAAGACGCTTCATAAATAAATAACCTCATTTAAAATATATTTTTTTAAAGCAGGTTTAATCCCTGTTTTTAAAACTAAATCGACTTTAATATTAAGCAAATTAGATAAAAATTCTTTTAAAGAATTAAATTTTATTAAGCCGACATGATGCTCAGGTTTTAAGGAGATTAAAATATCTAAATCACTGCTTTGCTTAGCTTCTCCTCTTACATAAGAACCAAAAATCCCTATCTCAATAACATCAAAATCTTTGTTCAATTTGTCCTGAATACTTATAAGTGTAGGGCACCTCTAAAAACACAAAAGTTTACAAATAAAATTAATTAAGAACTATGGCTTAAAGCCCTTGTTTTATCTGCGTTTTAGATGTATAATTGGTTGGTTAATCCATTCAAAAAGGACTCCATTATGCAATTAGAGGTACCCATAATCTAGTGGCATCCGCAAGAAGAGCAGCCGCAAGAGCAGCCCATTGCTTCTTTAGCTTCCGGCATTCTGACTTTAATCCTGCCGTCAACAGCAATACCTTCGCCGTTTGCTTCAGAAATTAACAGCGGGTTGATGTCAAGTTCGTCAATAAACTTGAAATCGCTTACCAATTGAGACAATCTCAACAAAGTTTCTTGAATTTGTTCGATTTGTGCAGGTTTTGTACCTCTTGCACCTTGAAGAAGTTTGTATGCTTTTACGGATTTAATCATATCCATTGCATCAACGTCTGTCAATGGAGCAATTCTGAAAGTTACATCTTTCATAACTTCAATGAACACACCACCAAGCCCGAACATCATCATCGGTCCGTATTGAGGATCTGTTGCAATACCGCAAACCATTTCACGGCTGCCTTTTACCATTTCCTGAATGATAACACCTTCAAGACCTTCCAAACATCCTGCTTTTTCAAGTCTTACCATCAAAGCGTCATATTCTTCCGCTAACTGCTCGACTGATTTAATATTTACGACAACCCCGCCCACATCTGTTTTGTGGGAAGTCGTTTTTGAAGTCATTTTCATAACAACAGGGTAGCCTATTGAATCGGCAACTCTTACTGCTTGTTCTTTTGTTGTCGCCAACCCGTATTTGCAAGCCCTGATGCCGTAAGCATCAAGTACATCAATACTTTCAAGTGTTGTTAACTGGTCTCTGCCTTCTGAAATTGATTGCTTAATAATTTTTTCAGCTTTTGCTTTGTCAACGTTATAAGAAAGAATTTTACCCTCAGGTCTTTCTACCCATAATCTTTGTTGGTTAAGTCTTTTAAGCCCGTCTGCTGCTTCTTCTGCATACATAAAGAACGGCATATTAACCTCCATATTGGAAATTTCGGTAAAGAAAGAACTTGTTGTCATAAATACTCCTAAAACAGGTTTTTCAGGATACAAGTTTTTAATCTCCATAACGGCTTTTGCAACATCAATGTCTTTTAAGCCCATAAACGGTAAGTAAATTACCATAATCATATCAACATTCTCATCTGCAATAACTGTTTCCAATGTTTGTTTATAGTGGTCAATCGGTGCAGATGCAATCATATCAATCGGGTTCTTAACACTTGCAGCTGCAGGTAAAAAGCTTATTAATTTATCTTTTGTTGCATCTGAAATCTGAGCCATTTGAAGTCCGTATTCACAAACGGCATCCGTTGCCATAATTCCCGGTCCGCCTGAGTTTGTAATAATTGCAACTCTGTCACCTTTAGGTATAGGGCAATTAGAGAAAACCTTTGCTGTATCAAATAAATTCTTCAAAGAATATTCCCTGATAACTCCCGATTGCATTAAAAGTGCATTAGCTGCTTTATCGGCACCGGCTAAAGAGCCTGTGTGAGAAGATGCCGCAGAAGCACCTGCCGCAGAACGTCCTGCTTTCAGTGCTAAAATAGGTTTTTTCTTTGAAATTTTTGTCGCCAGTTTTCTGAAATTAGCAGGGTTTGCGATTGATTCCATATAAAGCAAAATTTGCTGAACATCGTCATCATTTTCCCAATATTCCATAGCTGTTTCCGCATTTATATCAGCCTGATTCCCGATTGAAATAAATTGAGCAAATCCAACATTTAAATCTTTTAAAATATTTAATATTCCTCCGCCAAGAGCACCTGATTGAGAAACAAAACCTATATTTCCTCTTTCAGGAAGTGCTTCGGCAAAAGTAGCATCCATTCTGATATCGGGATGAGTGTTCAAAACACCTAAACAATTTGGTCCGACACATCTCATGCCATATTCATTAAGTTTTGCCAATAAATCTTTTTCAGCTTGTGCACCTTTGGCACCTGCTTCTTTAAAACCTGCAGAAATAATACAAATTCCTTTAATACCTTTTTGGTTACATTGGTCTAAAGTTTCAAGTACAAATTTTTGAGGAATTATAATTATCGCAAAATCGATGTCCCCCGAAACTTCTAATACATTTGTATAAGCTTGAAAACCTTCAATAACCCCTCCTTTAGGATTTATCGGATAAATGTTTCCGTTGAATTTATAATCTCTAAGTCTTTGCATAAGTTCAGAACCTATCGTCGCAGGTTTTGTGGATGCCCCGATTACAGCTATTGATTTCGGCCTCATAATTTTGTCCAGTTGCTCTTTTAACATTTTGTTTGTCTACCTTTCTTTATAATAATACGCTTTTTGTTTTAGTTTAACGGGTGAAAAGGTGAACGGGTGAACAGTTTTGTATAACTTTTCACCTTATAATCTATTCACCTAATAACCTTCTTTGAGCCATTTTCTGACTCGAAACTTTGCACCTGCTTCAAGTGCTATATTTTCACATTCTTTTATGTTTATATCGTAATTTTTATATCCGTCAACCACACTTGCCGTTGTTTCTATTCCTGCATCAACGGATTTTTTTATGAAATCTTTAACTTCGGCTAAGATGTTCTCACATACTACATTAGGCTGACTTAACTCTTTATACAATTCTTCTGTCGGGGCATTCAAGCTTACCGATATTTCATCAACAAGTCCGACAAGTTCCGGAATTATATTGCGTTTATAAACAAAATTCGCATGACCGTTGGTGTTCAAGCGAATTTTTATGTTTTTATAGTTGTTTTTTATAAATTGTGCGACTTCTTTTAGTACTTCTAATTTTAGTGTAGGCTCACCATAGCCGCAAAATACAATCTCTTTTGCTCCTGTGAAGTTTGCTTCACAAACTTTTACTTCGCTATCGTTATGTTCGCCCTGCTTGACTTGCTCTTCGCAAGTCAATTCCGGCTCACATCGGCTACCGCTTTCATTTTCTTTTTTTACCAAGGTTTTCAGCTGTTCAATAACTTCCTTGGCTGTAACGATATCATTTTTTAGCCATAAATTTGTGCCGCAAACATCATCTTTTAGGGTACGAATACAGAACACACATTCGTTTGTGCATTTGTTTGTTAAATTAATATAAATCTTTCCGTCTAATAAATAAACTAAATTTTGTTCTTCCATTTTTACCTTTTAAGTCACTTGATTAATTATATTATGACACAACAAGATTGGCAGGCAAGTAAAAAATATGTAAAGAAAGAGATTAAAAATCTACTTAATGCTGTAAGGATCACTTAAATCAATATTTTCCCGATTTAAAAAAGACGGGCTGTACTCTGAACCGTAATTTTCATCGATTGTTTCATTTCGCATATTTTCCCAAGTTTGCTCCGAAGGTTCTTGAGAACTTTCCTGTCCTTGCAACGAAGGAGTAATTCCCCAATTTGAATAATCACAATAACAATCATCATCAGCAAAAACAGGAAGTATTAAAAATAAAAACAAACTTAAAATTAAAATTATTTTATCCATAAAATCCTCATGTGGGTTGAAGTAACTGCATTGCATACTCAAAAATAAAATCATCCATAATGAAATTGTTGCCTATGTCCTTGACTATTGTACCGGTATTAATAAAACCGAATTTTTCATAAACAGCAATAGTATTATAATTATATTTATTAACGGTAAGATAAATTGATTTAAGTTTCCGGTTTTCACATATGTTTTTCAAAAACTCAAAAACAAGTCTTGAATAACCTTTTCCTCTTTCTTTCTTTTTGATATAAAGTTTAGACTAAAGATTTAGCAAGCCAATAAATGCACTAAGCGTTCATGGGCATCATGGATTTGGTAAACTTCATCGTGTATAATGTGCTTCACGCAACCAATTGAGCCGCCCAACTCCGCTCTAAGTACCGAC
>JAQVKX010000197.1 GCA_028694425.1 Candidatus Gastranaerophilales bacterium | reverse complement strand
CGTGTTGCGGCACAGGTCAGTTTTTATTGGCATTTGCAGATGTAGTTAAAAATCCACAAAATATTTACGGAGTTGATATAGACGAAATAGCCGTAAGAATTGCTAGATTAAATATTTTAATAAAATACAAGAATCAAAATTTTGCACCGAATATTGTTTGCAAAAATACTCTTTTTGAAATTGGAAATTATGATTTATTCAGCTTAAACGATGAAAACATCCGAGACTTTGATGTAATTGCGACAAATCCGCCGTGGGGTGTTCACTTTTCAAAATCAGACATAGAGAGACTGAAAACATCTTACGCCGAAATAACATCTTTGGAATCGTTTTCCTACTTTTTAAAAAAGAGCATTGATTTACTACGAGACGGAGGGGTAATTTCATTTATATTGCCTGAATCAATTTTGAGCGTAAAAACACATAAAGATATAAGGGATATAATTTTAAAAAATACTCACATCAAAAAAGTATCTTATTTGAGCCGTGTTTTTAAAAATGTTTTTACGCCAGTAATCAGACTTGATTTAGAAAAAAGCAAAAAGGAAAACGGCCAAATTGAAATTTGCAAAGAAAACAAATCATACACCGCCGAACAATCCAAATGGAAAAATAATATTGATTTTGTTTTTGACATACACGCAGACAGCTTCGATACTAGTATAATTGATAAGATTTTTAATGTTCACCACACTACACTATCAGGGCAAGCTGATTGGGCATTAGGAATTGTTACGGGAAATAATAAAGCATATATCACAGATGATAAAAAAGAAGGTTTTGAGGAAATCTACAAGGGCAAGGAAGTTGAAAAATTTGTTTTAGATAAACCATCAAATTACATAAATTTTACGCCCGAAAGATTTCAACAAGTCGCTCCAATTGAAAAATATCGTGCTGAAGAAAAACTTATTTACCGTTTCATTTCAAAATACTTAGTATTTGCCTATGACAATCAGCAAAAACTGACATTAAATAGCGCAAATATTGTTATCCCGAAAATTCCAAACTATCCGATTAAGGTTATTGCCGCCTTGCTTAATTCATCACCGTATCAATTTATTTTTCAAAAAAAGTTTTCGAGCATAAAAGTATTGCGAAGCCATATAGAACAAATGCCTTTGCCCTTTTGGAGCAATAAAATATTTAACGAAGTTATAAAATTGGTAGATGAGATAATAACTGGAAAAGACAGTTTTGAAAAATTAGATGATTACATTATGGAGCAATTTTCTCTTACAACAGAGGAAATTAATCACATTAAAAATTTTAACACTAAATAATTTTATGGAAATCTTAAAGAAAAAACTCGAAAAAATGATAGCTTCTCTATCTAAACAAGACGGAGACGGGCTTAAAACACGGTTGGAGAATTTAATTTCAGTCTATCCTTTCAATGAATACGAATACATAATTTCAAGCATGTTAGGTTTGAAAAAAATTACTTTAGATGATTATTTGGAAATCAGAGATGAATATATTGCCAGAAATATGTATCTTTATATTTTTGAAATTTCCGCTCCTCGTGGTTTTGGTGAACAGTGGGCGCAAGGACATTTGAAAGAGCTTGCCCCCGAACTTATTAAACCAACGAAAAAACTTGAGCAAAATTACTCTGGTGAATATGACTTTTTGTACCCAATGCCAAACGGAAAAATGATTAAAATTGAAGTTAAAGCCTCACGAGCAGTTGATTTTGACAGTCAAGAACCTTTATATGTAAAGGCTTTAGCCTGGGAGTCAAAAATGCCGTTTGATATGAATTTCCAACAGGTAAAACCGAAATGTTGCGATGTTTTTGTTTGGGTTGGAGTTTGGCGAGATACAATTAAATATTGGGTGCTTGCCTCAAAAGAAGTTGAGAAGAATAAATACTATTCAAAAGGTCAGCACAGAGGCAACACCGGAGAAGGTCAGCTACATGTTAAGCAGGACAATATCAAAGAATTTGTAAAATACGAAGCCAAACCAAAAGAATTGATAGAAAAAATTGTTGCGGCTTACAAAAGACAACATTCTAAAAAATAGATATGGCAACAACTATTCAACAATCATTTCAAAAACTGAAAGAAAATCTGGAAATTACAGGCTTGCAGGCAAGCACGGTTTCAACTCGTCAAAATAATGTAAGGGATGTTATAAAAAAAGACCTTTCAGTTTTAGATTCTTTTTTAACCGGCTCATATTCAAGAAGTACCATGATTGCACCTTTAAAAGAAGCTGACGTTGATATTTTTGTGGTTTTAGATTCAAAATATTTTCATAATTACAATAATGGTCAAAACGGTGGTCAAGCTGGATTATTGGATTTGTTAAAAAGAACTTTAAGAAAAACCTACACAGAAACACCAGATATAAGCAGAAATGGACAAGCGGTTACAATCAGA
Organism: Candidatus Gastranaerophilales bacterium; assembly: GCA_028694425.1. GTDB lineage: Bacteria > Cyanobacteriota > Vampirovibrionia > Gastranaerophilales > Gastranaerophilaceae > JAQVKX01. The sequence goes on along the minus strand of JAQVKX010000197.1, from coordinate 1,478 downwards.
TTTACTGATTTTATGGTTGATGTTGTTCCAGCTTTTAATCGACAAGGAGGTGGTTATTTAATTCCCAATTCAGTAAGTCAAAACTGGATCAGCACTGATCCCAAAAAACATGTTGAAATTGTTACAAACTCAAATAAAGCACATAATGGTGATTTTGTGCCATTGGTTAAGATGATAAAGGCATGGAATAAGAACAATAATAAATACTTTAGCTCGTTTCATCTTGAAGTATTGGCTTTATCGATTTTAAATAATATAACAATTTCAGATTACCCTTCGGGAATGAGATTTTTCTTTGATAAAGCGAGAGATTTAGTCACAAAACAAAATCCTGATCCTGCTGGATATGGCGGTGATGTTGGAGGTTATATAAACACACAAGAAAAAATAAAAGAAGCAGTTGCAAAGTTTGAATTGGCATACAATAGAGCAATAAAGGCGGAAGACTTTGCCAGTCGTGGCTATACAAAAGATGCTGTCGATTTGTGGATTAAAATATTTGGAGATTATTTCCCTGCCTATGGATAAACAACAACCAACAACCGCCGAAAAGCCGGTTTCAAAAACTAAAGATGAAATTATAAAGGAAGCCAAGCGTGTTGAGGAATGTCTTTTGTACTCTTCAAAAGGTCATTTTGCCGCTTCGTATTTTTGGGGTAATTTTCATCTTTGGATTGGCGTCCCCGTGGTCTTACTTTCGGCAGTTGCTGGCGCTTCAGCTTTATCACAATTTGATCCAAAACATGTTATTGCGGGTTTGATTTCAATACTTGTTGCAGCACTCTCCGGAGTAATGACATTCTTAAATCCTAATGAAAAAGCAAGTGTTCATTTAAACGCTGGCAATAATTACGATTCATTAATGAATAAAGTGAGAATTTTTTGGTCTATTGATTGTTGGCGAGATGAATCAGAACAAGTTTTAACCGAAAAATTGAAATATATATCCGAACAAAAAGATAAGCTAAATCAGAGCTGTCCACAAGTTCCAAGATGGGCATACAATATAGCAAAAAAAGGAATAAGAGACGGAGAAGGAGATTATACTATTGATAAAAACAAATAACGAGTTTTCGGTCGGGGCAATTCACCCCTTTTGTTCCCCTCTTGCCCCTCCCTCAAACAAAAAAGAAATATTGTGTTTTGGATTTTGGGCATTCACCCCTAACCCCTCTGCCCAAAATCCAAAAACGGAAAAAGAAATTTGAAAATTTTTTAAAACAAGTTTTCTTATCAGAAAACAAAAGAAAAGGAATACATCAGCTAACACGGCATATCTGGTTACGGCTTTTTACAAAAGCCTCCACCCATATTTGCCTCCGCTACGCTACGGCAAACATCAGATATGCCGAAACGTTATTCAAAACTCCGCTATCGCTCTATTCCGTATTTAATCAATCGGAGGATTAATATAACTCATGACTTGTATATTATTAAATACAGTCAAAGAAAACATGATATATTTTAAAACGCTTGAA
>JAQVKX010000196.1 GCA_028694425.1 Candidatus Gastranaerophilales bacterium | reverse complement strand
TTCGTCAATGTTAAACCCTCCTCAATACACTTGTATCGTAGGAGGGTTCTTTTTTACACCCCTATTTTCATGATACTAAATCTTTAGTAAAAAGTAAAGAAGATAAGATGCGTGGATGCGTAGATGCGTAGAAAACAAAACTGTTCACCTGTTCACCTTTTCACCCATTCAACTCCTTAATCACTTAATCACCTAATCACTTATTCACTTTTAAAACAAAATTGTAACAAAATCTTATAAACATATTTTTTTAAGCAATTTTTTAAATATATTTTGGTTTATATATTTAAGAAGGTTTTGTATATGATTAATCCGGTAGTGAGTAATACTGTAAATAAAAGTGTGTTTTCACCTTTACAAAGTAATGGTGAAACTTATGCTATTACAAGACCTTTAACCGAAGAACAAAAAGAAAAAGCTAAAGAACAAAAAAGTAACAATTTGGGATATAATATCGCAAGAGTAGCTTTAATTGCCGGCTTTGGGGTTTTAGTCCTAATGAAAGGTTTACCGCAAAACACCCGCAAAAGCATACTTGAGTTTTTAAAATCATTGGAAAAAAGAAGCGGAGAACTCGCCGCAAATAATAAACACTTATCGGGGATACAAAGATTTTATTCGGATACATTGGAATTTACAAAACCTTTACTTCAGAAAACTCAAACTCTTTTTACATTAGCATCCTTTAAGGATGTTTTGGTCAAGAAAGCATCTACATACTGGACTCCGCTTGAAAACTTAGGTAATAGGATTACAAAAGCATTTGAAAGAATTTCAATAGCAACTTCAAGAAGGTCTTATTTAAGGACATTAGACCGCCTTGAAGTAACACTTGCACGGATTGATGAGATAATTACGTCAAAAAACCCTGCCGCTTCGACTGAATTACGTAAAGCACTCAACGGAATCAGAACAAAATATATAGAAAGCTTTAATGAAATAGAAAGAGGTCAAAGATTGACGAATGTTAAAGCCGATATGGACGAAGGCGGAGCACTTCATGAACGTTTTTGGAACAGGATTTTTAATCGTGAAGTGCTAAAAAGCAGTGAAACATACGATACGTTCTTATCTGAGGAATTGCTTAAAGGTGTAAAGGCAAAACGCATGGGAGATGTTAAAACGAAAGGCGATGAAATTATAAACGGACTTAATGGAATTTTTGAAAAATATAAATGTCAATTAAATGATAGAGAACAAGCAAGACTTACAAAACTAGTAGGCAGAACCAAAAAATCACTCGAAGGCTCAATTGATTGTGAAACTAACAGGTTATTTGATAAAATTAGAGACCTGAAAATGGGTTCTGCGCTTAATGATTCATTATCCGTCTTAACTTCCTTAGGAGTTGTCGGATGGGGTTTAACAAAGGCGGATAATAATGATGAAAGAATTTCAATCGGTCTTAAATACGGTGCTCCTGCAATATTGGGAGTCGCAACTTCATTGTTATTTACGGTAGGTTTAGTTTCAACAGGTCCTTCATTGTTGGCAGGTCTTGCAATCGGGTTTGTAACAAATAAAATCTTTGCAGCAATTGATGATGCAAGGAAAAAATATAAAGAAAATAAACCTATTGTAGTTTTACCTAATATAGATTTACGTTCGCCGATTAAAAATATTGACGAAATTAAGAACGGTTAATCAGCGAGTATAAATCTTCTTTCAAGCCAGCGAACGAAGCGTGTTGCAATTCCTTCATTGTTGGCATTGATTGAACCGACTAAAATTGTCTTTGCACCGAGGAATTTTCCCGCTAAGATATCCGTAAGCGGTCTGTCGCCTACGATTACAACCTCATGCGGTGCGATATTAATTTTAGCAAGAAGTTTCTTCATAGCTTTAGTTGAAGGCTTTTGGGCATTACCGATTATCTGAAAATCAGAAATACTTTTAACCTTCTCAAGGTATTCGCATTTTTTATTATTGGTAATTACCGCAATAAAGAAATATTCATCGGCTTTTTTAAGAAATTCCTCTGTGCTTTGTGTATATTGTGCAGATTTGGACACCATAATAGTACTGTCCAAATCAAAGAAAATAGCCTTAATCCCTTGCTCTTTCAATAATTCCAAGTCGATTTCGTATATGCTTTTTAAATTAAAATCAGGTTTTAGTAACATTTTTTTCTTTTAAAATAAGTGGTGGGCAAGTATGCCCACCTTACTGATTATTTCACTTTTTACTCTTTAGTATACTCGGCGTCAATTACATCATCATCTGAAGGAGATGAACTTGTACTTTCAGAAGATGAAGCTTCTTCGGCATTTGAACTTTGAGCCGTTTCACCTTCTTTTTGCACTTGTTCGTAAGCCTTTTGTGAAATTGCAAACATAGTTTGCTGCAATTCTTCAGATAATTTTTTAATCTCATCGTTAGATTTATTCTCATCAAGAGCTTTTTGCAAAGCATCTTTTTGTTCATCAAGTTTTGTTTGTTCAGCAGGGTCGATTTTACCTTCAAAATCCTTGACAATTCTTTCTGCTGAACCTATTAAACTTGAAGCATTATTTCTTGTTTCTGCTTCTTCTTTTTTAGCTTTGTCTTCAGAAGCGTTTGCTTCAGCTTCTTTAACCATTTTTTCAATATCATCTTCGGAAAGATTACTTGAATTTGTAATGGTGATTTTTTGTTCTTTATTAGTGGCCTTATCTTTAGCCGAAACATTCACAATACCGTTAGCATCAATATCAAAAGTAACTTCGATTTGCGGCATGCCTCTCATTGCAGGAGGAATACCGTCAAGTCTGAACATTCCCAAAGACTTGTTATCTTTTGCCATTGGTCTTTCACCTTGAAGCACGTGAATATCAACCGCTGTTTGGTTATTTTCGGCAGTCGAAAACACTTGGGATTTAGAAACAGGGATTGTTGTGTTTCTTGGCACAAGCGGAGTTGAAACACCGCCTAAAGTTTCTATACCTAAAGTCAAGGGCGTTACGTCTAATAATACGATATCCTTAACTTCACCAGCCAAAACACCTGCCTGAATTGCCGCACCAACCGCAACGACTTCGTCAGGGTTAACGGATTGGTTAGGGTCTTTGCCTGTGTAATCTTTTACCAGAGCCTGAACTGCAGGAATACGTGTTGAACCGCCGACTAAAACGACTTCATTAATATCGCCTTTTGAAAGCCCTGCGTCTTTTAATGCTTGCTCAACAGGCTTTTTGCATCTGTCAAGCAAATCATGAGATAAATCTTCAAATTTTGCTCTTGTTAAAGAAATATCCAAGTGTTTAGGACCGTTTGCATCAGCCGTAATGAACGGTAAATTAATATTAGTTTCAACAACTGAAGAAAGTTCGCATTTAGCTTTTTCTGCCGCTTCTTTAATACGCTGCATAGCCTGCTTGTCGTTTCTTAAGTCAATTCCTTCGGACTTCTTGAATTCATCACAAAGCCAGTTCATAACTTTTTCATCAAAGTCATCACCACCCAAATGAGTGTCTCCTGAGGTTGAAAGAACCTCGTGGACTCCGTCGCCGATTTCAAGGATTGAAACGTCGAATGTACCGCCACCCAAGTCAAATACCAAAACTTTTTCGGCATGAACTTTGTCAAGCCCGTAAGCCAAAGCTGCGGCAGTCGGTTCGTTAACGATACGAAGAACATCTAAACCTGCGATTTTACCCGCATCTTTTGTAGCTTGTCTTTGAGCATCGTTAAAGTAAGCAGGAACAGTTATTACTGCCGAAGTTACTTTTTCGCCCAAGTATGAACCCGCATCATCCGCTAATTTTCTTAAAATCATTGCGGAAATTTCTTGCGGAGTATATGTTTTATCATCAATTTTTGTCTTAAAATCTTCCCCCATGTGTCTTTTAATAGACGCAACCGTTTTGTCGGGGTTAAGAATAGCCTGACGTTTAGCAAGCTGTCCCACA
>JAQVKX010000195.1 GCA_028694425.1 Candidatus Gastranaerophilales bacterium | reverse complement strand
AAAACCGAGATGCACACTGGTTTTAAAAAGTACCGTTGCGGCTTCAAAGGAGTTTAATCTTTCACCGATTGTAATTGATGAGATAAGAGTTCAAGGCTCACGTTGTGGGCAATTTGCTCCGGCATTACGTTTATTGGCATCAGGCAAAGTAGATTTTTCACCTTTAATTTCAGGAGTTTATTCTATAGATAAAGCTCTGGAAGCTTTTGAAAAGAACAAAGAAAAAGATACATTGAAAGTACTTTTAAAATTTTGATAATAAAAGGTAAAAACAGATAATGTTTTACCCTGTCCTCTTTTTATGTTATAATTGTCCGTAAGAGAGTTAAGATAAGGAAAAGTAATGAGCATAATAGTATCACCGTCCATTTTGGCAGCGGATTTTGCTAATTTAGAACAGGAAATAAAGCATGTTGAAGAAGTCGGAGCGGATTGGCTTCATATTGATGTTATGGACGGACATTTTGTTCCGAATATTACAATCGGGATGCCGGTTGTAAAAGCTATTAAGAAAATAACCTTACTTCCGCTCGACCTTCATTTAATGATTGATAAGCCGCAAAGATATATTGAAGACTTTAAAAATGCCGGGGCGGATATTATAACTTTTCATTATGAAGCTGTTGATAGCGTTTTGGACGTTATCAGGTTAATAAAAACGTTAGGATGTAAAGCAGGACTTGCTATAAAACCCGGAACAAAAGCCGAAAAAATCTTTGAATATTTATCTGAACTGGATTTGGTTTTGGTGATGACTGTTGAACCCGGTTTTGCGGGACAAAGTTTTATTCATGAATGTGCACAAAAAATCAGTGAAATTAAACAAAAAGCTCCTGCAAATTTAATTATCCAAGTAGATGGCGGAATAAATAACGTGACCGGACATATTTGTACTTCGTTGGGTGCAAATGCTCTGGTCTCCGGAAATTACATTTACAACCACAAAGACATAGTCCAAGCGGTCAGTTCATTGAAGTAATAAAGAGGGACTCACGGTTCTGTTAATAAAGCTTTATACTAAATACCATCTCTTCGCAAAGGAGGAAGCAAAGTCTTTGATTTTAAAGGGGTGAAAAGCATTGATTTTATTATGTTTTATGTCTGTTTATTAACAGTGCTCGACGTAAGTTAGTGTTTCTTTGCTTTTTCAATTGTAAATAATATTTAACAAACTAGCAAAATAAGCCAATCAGGGGATTTGTATATAAAGATAATTATATAAACTAAAATAAGTTGTAGTATAATTAAGTTAACTTAAAACAAAAAGGGAAAAAGAGGAAAAGTGGTAGACAATCGTTCAGCGGGATTTTACGGTATCGGCGGTGCGTTTAACTTCAAGAGCGGGAATATCTCAGGAACAGCCGCAAGAAACCAAGATGATAAAATGGGTCCGGGTACGGAATATGGTGAAATTCCTATTAAAGAAGAGGATATTGAGCAAAACCAACAACCTTTTGTGGATAGAAGTGCTCAGCTTCGTGCTACTTTAAACTCTTTAGCAATGATGAACGTTGCAAATGTACTTAATGAAAAGAAACGTGCCGAAATTCTGGCAAAAATAGAAGAAGATAAATCAGAAGAAGACGAAGATAAAGAAAACAAAGAGTTGGATGAGGAATTTCTAAACGATTTTGAGGGTGAAGATGAAAATGAAAGCGAATATTATTAATTCTGCCTTATCCTTTATGTTTTCCGATTCCAAAAAATTCTTGAAGCAAGAAGATACCGCCATAGGTTAAGAGCCCTGCTCCGAATAATTTTGAAGCTATTCCTCTTGCTAAAACTGTGCCTAATGCCAAACCAAACGGAACAACGTTATTTACAAGCGTTGACGCAAAACCTTTTACATAACCTACTACACTTGAAAAAAAGCTTGTTATATCTTGATCCATATAATATTGAAAAACCCGTTTTTTGGTTGCGGATTTAATTGAACTGTCGCCGCCTTCATGTAAAGTCCTAAAATAACGCTTTTGTAGGTCTTCAGATTGAGTTTTTCCTGTATGCATAGTAGCGGTGTATTTAGCTGAAGAATGAGAATCGTAAGCTACCAGCCCTAAGCCGATTACACCTATTGATTTTATTAAAATATTACCTAAATTTGCCATTTCTATGCCTTTTCATCTTTTTTTTCGGGCTTATCTTCTGCTTCAAATTCTTTTTTAACTTTTTCACCTGACATTTTTAGTAAAATATTTGAAGCTTTAAGGGAATCTTCATTTTGTAATAAGTCATTTTGTTCATGGTTTCCTTTTTGTATATTTTGAAGCAATTGTACACTTGTACTGTCGCCTTTTGCATCACCGGAATCTAAAGCTGCCATTGCAATAAATTTGACCGGTTGATAAGGGTCTTGAAGCATTTTGTTAACAAGTGCATTTAGGGCGGGATCATTACTTCTTTCGGGATCTTCCTGTAACCTTGCCAGAACTTCTTTTGCACCCATTAATCTTACTTTTTTATCTTCATTATTTAAATACATTTCTAAATTTTTAATATAATCATCGGTAAGTTGGACTATTTCTTTCTCTTCTGTTTTTTTCTTTTCAGGTTCTTTCGGTTCTTCCTGAGGCTTAACAGGTTGTACAGGAGCAGGCTGTGCAAGATTTTGAGTATAGTAATTTGCCGGATAACTTTGTGCAGGAGTATAAGTCGGGGCATTAACCGTTGATACGGGAGGATTAGCTCCCGGTGCAGTAACCGATGGATTAAATATTTGAATATTTACCCCCGAATAATTCGGTACTTGAACATTCTGAGCACCGGGTTGCGACTGCCCGACTTGGACAGGCTGAGACACAGGCGTTATCGGAGATGCCGGAGTTGTTTGAACATCTTGAGGTGCCTGTGTACTTGGAGGTGTCGGAATCGTCTGAACCACCTGCATACTTTTAGGTATTTGAAAATCTGAAGTTTGTCCTACCATATTAATTACCATGCAATTGCCTACTACTTATATTAATAAAGTTATTTTTAATAAAATAATTGCTATTTTTTTCTTTTTTTAAAGAAATGTAACGAATGGTAAATAGTAAATGGTGAACAGGAAACAGTAAACAGTAAACGGAGAACAGAAAAGAAGACAAGAAGGAGCATGCGGAAAAAGTCCAATTTTGATAAAAGCGGATTGCGAGCGGAGGCTGAAGGGCAAAACCACGCTTTTGCCCGAAATGCCGTTTAACGCGAGCAACCAAGGAGACTTTTTCGTATGCGACCTTAGAAGTGTGAAAACCTTGCCAGCTGCGGGATAGCGAATTTTCGCCGGAGGGCGAAAGGGCAAAACGACGCTTTTGCCCGTAGCCCGTTCAACGGCGAATAATTCAAGAAGCCGGCGGCAAGGTTTGAAACCGGACATCAGAGTTTACAGGAAAAAGGAACTTTTTCCGTAAACTCAAGCGTGGATGCGTGGAATAAAATAAAAAACCTTTCAGCTCCTTTCACCTCTCACCTCTCACCTCTCAGTATCTACTCAGGTCAAATCAATTATGGTTAAAACGTACGCCCAGTGTACCCTCGTTCCTTGGGGGAGAGGGGATTTTTCAATGCGAAGAATGAGCAAAAATTGGGTGAGGGGTTAAAAAGCTTTTACTAGCTGCGTTTCCCCTCACCCTGTTTTCTGATTTTCGCGATTTCCCGCTCAAATCGAAAACAGACCTTTCCCCCAAAGGGCGAGGTGAAAAGCGTGTTAAATTCCTGCTTGCGGCTACATTGAATTTTACCTGAGTTGGTTACAATCTAACTTTTAATGTTAACAAATGTAAACTTGAAATGTGGTTCTTGCGAAAAATCCATGAAGTGTTAATATAATTAATCATGGATATAAATAAAATATTAAAACTTAGACAGTTCAAGGCTTTTGACCTTGATGTCAAAAATGAGAAAGTATTA
>JAQVKX010000194.1 GCA_028694425.1 Candidatus Gastranaerophilales bacterium | reverse complement strand
AATCTGTTTTTTGAATGGCTTCTCTTGCACTTATTTGATGTTCTAAAACTTCGTAAGTTCCTTTCTCAACAGTTTCCACGTCAATTCCCAAACCGGAACTTGCATTGGCTTGTGGATCGGCATCAATTAATAATACTTTTTTTTCTAAAACGCCTAAAGATGCAGCTAAATTAACGGCTGTCGTTTTTTTTCCTACTCCTCCTTTTTGATTCGCAATAGCGACTATTTTACCCATAATTCATTTCAAAAATCGAGCGTAAAATTACGATAATAAAGACGATTGAAAGAAAGAAGTAATTGAATTTTATAAACAATTATTTTTAAAAACAAAATGAAACTGATTTTACTTGAAAATGAAAAAAATAAACTTTCTTGATACGAGTGAAAGTAGTGATTCTTCTTTTGTCAATATGTACCAAGAGTTGCGAAATCATACGCTTTAAGAGCAGAAAAGGCAGTTATGAGAACAATTTTTTATGTTTAGAATAGAGCAAATCAATATAATTCTCCTGCATTTCTTTCGATAAAAAACTTTGCTGTATGAACGTAATCCATTTGGGCAGCACTTTATCAAATCGGTTATAAATAGCATTTAATGACTTTTCGTTGATTTTCAAAGACTCTGCTAAAATATCAAAATCACTCTTTTTCAGATTGTTCTTTTTTCCGTTAATCGTTAATGCTGATTCTTCGTTGTCATCAACAATTACCAATGCTGTACTTATTAAGTCATAAGCAGGCGAAAACTCGTATTCTCCTAAATTATTTTCTATAAGCGAAAAGTTTTTTAAGTGCATATCGGCATTAGCTGTCAGATAACTGAATAAAACCAACTCAAACAAACGCTGTGCTTCAAAACCTTTGTTCGCTGTGAATTGATAGGTTAGTCTTCCTACTTTTTCTATTGAGCTTCTGTATTTGTGTTCCGTAAGGCTTTCACTTAATTGACAAAAATCTTCAACGGCTATCTTTTTTCCATTTTTTCTATCAAAGCGTTTAGTCAGATAAGCCAATTCTCCCGAATGCAAACGTACTAATGTATGTTTGGCTGTTTTGATTTTTACAAGCTCTGCCAAGTGCATTGTTACGTCTTCATTTTCGGGTAATTCTGGATATTCTTTTGAATACGGTTTTAAGATGTAATCGCCATTCAACCCTACAATGGTTAATCTCGATAATTCGCCTTTTCTCTTTTCTAAATCCAATGATAATTTCGGCTGAACTCCTGTAACAGCAACACTTTTGATAACAATTTGCTTGGCTAATTCTTCTAACTGCTTTAAGTAAAAATCTATAATTGGTGGTGTCGTTGTGCCAAACATTTTCTTTGCACAAGATGAATGAAAATCTTTTTCATCCTCATTTAGTTGTTGATAACAATACAAACATTTTTTCATTTCTCAATAGGTATTACAGAAACACAACCATTACAGTCTTTACACAAGGTCAACAATAAACCGAATCGGTCTCTTTGATTGATTTTCCAATTATTTACAGCAATGTTCAACAGCCAACCCTCAGGAATTAATCCGTCAAAAAAGGGAAATAAAATTTTACTTTCATAAGGTTGCTTCCTCAATGGCAAAGTTAAGCTGACAGGCTTTGCGTTTTCATGAGTAAGATAAGTCTCATCATACTGAAAAGTATAACCCTCATCATTTTCCGTAATGATTCCTGCCAAATTATTTTTGTAAAAAACCTGTGCTTGTCTCATTCTTCAAAATTTAATTTTATTAAATTTTCTAACATTAAAATGTTGGAGAATCTTTTTTAATTACTCCGATTTCACTGCCAAACAAAGCCAATACCTGATTCACTTTATCTAAGCGAACCGATTGTTTTCCTTGTTCTAATTCACGAATAAAACGCAACCCAACACCTGCACGTTCTGCCAATTCAGGCTGTGTCAAGTTGAGTTGTTTTCTCTTTTCTTTGATAAAATCCGAAATGTTCATAACCGAAATTTACTTGTTGTTTACTAAACGTAAATGAACATTCTATCTGACCGTTAAAAAACAATTAATAAAGTTCAGATAAAATTGAAACATTCATATTTATACCCTTTAAGGTACAAATATAGTGATTTTGTTTAAAATTATACCTTATCGGGTATAAAATATTTTATTTAAGCGAAATTATACCCGATAGGGTATAGTCAATATGATCAAAAATTCAATCTCCGCATAATTTGCGGTGATTAGGGTGATTTTTCTCCGTATTTAATCTATCAAGGTAAATCAATACAACTGTCGTGATTCCCTATTCTACATTTGGATAATCGGTTTAAAATCATTTTTAATCCAGTTAGTATAAACCAAACTATCCACAAAATCGAAGCTTCTGCCTAATAATTTTTTGATATGTTAAGGGCAACTGGTCTAGCCCCCTATTAATCGGACTATTTACTTTTCTTATTTGCTAATATACACTTTTTCATTTTATTTTTGCATTGCAAGGAACAACCGACGGCGATTTTTTATACCGTAAGTTGTGGGAGGCTCTCAGCGCTGATCCTCTTTTTATAGATTTCTATTTTTTCAAAATCGTGCAAGGAACTGCCCTCAAGCTCTATTTTACCCGTAAGTTTTCTTACGTTTTGATAGGGAATGTTGAGCTTGAACTTTATTTTTCTGTTTTTTAAATCCACTTTTTTATCGATAAATCCACGCTTATAAAGTTTCCAAAAATTCATAGGTGATAGATTTGCCACCGAACTGTGCAAACGCTCGTAATTATATTTTTGGTAAAAGGTCTTTAAGTGGGTTTCCAGCTCGTCCAAATCCCAGAATAAATAAGGAGCTAAATGCTTGCTCAAAATGGCGTGAAAGCTCTCAACATGTCCATTTTCCTGGGGTGTGTATGGATGTGTAAACACCTGATTGAGGTGGTTCTCTTTAAAGTAATCCCGAATAAGCTGTGCGGAAAATCGCTTGTCGTTATCATTGCGTATTTCAATTTCAAATTTGTTTTTCAAACAATCCTCAGGCTGCAAATGATGGATAATTACATAGTCCCAAAATCGCTTTACGTCCATTTTTTTGATGGAGTACTGCGTGATGCGATGCAGAACAACGCGTGTAAAAGTATCGATAAGCGTGAGCGTATAGGCGTGTTTTTTTACAGATTCTATCCAAGTCATCTTTATGTCCATTTCCAACAAATGCAAGGGCGATTCGGGCAAAACCTTTCTGTACTTGGCATAGACTCGCTCGGATCTTGGACGCTTTTCTTGTAAAAGTTGGTGTGATTTCATCAGGCGATAAACTTTCTTTTTGTTGATGAAAAAACCCTCTTGTTGAAGCCATCGAGATATTTTCTGATAGCCATATTGCGTACATTGATCTCGCTTGAGTTCCTTTATTTTCAACACGATTTCTTTATTGTCAACCTCTGTTCCATTATCTTTTGACGTTGTTGTACTTGTTTTCATCCCTTGTTTGGTTTTCTTGGAAGTGTAGTAATATTGATGTTTGGAAACACCTACGATTTGCAATGCGATATCGCGTTTAAGGCCTTGTGAGTTGTACCGCATCACGAGTTCTTTCTTTTCTCCAAGGCATACTTCTTTTTTAGCAGTTCGTCTTTTAGCTTACCTTCAAGTTCTTTTTCTGCCACGAGCTCCTTAAGCAGTCTGTTCTCTTTCTCAAGTTCGCGAATACGCTTTAATTGCCCGGGAGTCATACCGTGAGCAAAGCCTTCTTCGCCCATCGAGGTATATTTCTTTTTCCAAGCATAATAAGTCGCTGGATAAATCCCGTAGTGTTCAAGGGTGGTGGTTACTCCATTTTTAGAGGCTTCCTCTAAAATCTTAACCTTTTCTTCGTTTGTGAATTTTCTTCGTTTCATATCTGACAAAATTATTATATTTATTTAACTATAATCCTGTCCGACTTTTTAGGGGGCTAAAACAC
>JAQVKX010000193.1 GCA_028694425.1 Candidatus Gastranaerophilales bacterium | reverse complement strand
TTTTTAGAGGCTTCCTCTAAAATCTTAACCTTTTCTTCGTTTGTGAATTTTCTTCGTTTCATATCTGACAAAATTATTATATTTATTTAACTATAATCCTGTCCGACTTTTTAGGGGGCTAAAACACTTTGAATAAAACTTAATTTATTCAATCAGAATAAAACAAATCCAATTCTTTTTGTTTCCTCCTTTGAAAAACGACAACTAATATTTCCCACAACAGTGTTTATTTTATGTACAACAAATTATTTTCTTTCAAATGATGAAATATATGTTTTAGTATATAAAAGTTTGTACAACATTAATTAAAAAACTTAACGATTAAACCCTTACATTAAATAACTCACTTCGTTCGTATTTGTTGTAACGCTATAATCGTTTGAAGTAATACGATAAATTGCTAATTATTAGATGTTTATATGTGATTTATTTAGTAGAAATTGTTTATAGAATTCGTGCTAAATCAGATTTCAAAAACAAAAATCTGTTTTTCAGACATACGTAGTTCAGTTTATTCTCTTTGATTTTTCTTCTTAAAATATTTTCTGAAATCTCAAAGAATACAACAGCTTCTTTTACAGATAAATAGTGTTTATTCTGTAAATTCTCTTTTGTAATAATTGGTTTTTCCTTTGGAATTACAACAGTATTTACTTTTTTCTGTTTTCTCCAATTACGTTTATAACATTTTAGAGAACAGTAGATTGTTGTAGTTGCCATAGTTTTAGCGATGAATTCCTCATTACATTCTACACAATTTCTTTTAAATCTTAAACGACTCATTTACATTTTGTTTTTGTTACTACTTTGAAAACTCTTTGTTTATCGGTAAAATCTAAAAAGAAAGTAACTTCCTTTTGTTTATGAGGTTTTCCCGATTAGAGTATCATAAAATTCATAAAAAATATCCGTTTAGAAAACGGAGTATCACAATTAGTAACATAAATATGGTAAATAAGTGTAAACAAAGTTATCTATTGATTCATTGTAAAGTGTGTGATAATCACGCATTTTATGTAGGAATATAGTAGCTTGAGAGTGTCAGCCTATTTTCCGATACAATTTATAATTATTATTGATTTACAATAATATACATGAATAAGGCAACATTAGGGCAACAAATGAAAGTTAGATATAGATTAAAAATAACTAAATAAAAGAAAGACGAGATAGTTTTATAAAAAAAACCGTCCTAATCATAGAACGGTTTTCAGAAAGTAAGCCAATACTTATGAAGCAACAGTTACAGAACCTAAATAAGTGCTATTAGAAACTTTACTACCATCTTCAGAAACGAAACCTAAAAAGACTTCAACCTCCTCTCCTTCATATTCATTTGGAACGACAAGATTACTCGTAGTAGCTGATCTGGCTGGACCTGATACAGTAAAAACGCTTTCTCGTCTTGCTGTATTTAAAATTAAGATCAAAGCTTTGTCAGTTGCCATTGCACTTCCACTTCCAGAATTATCTGTCCAGGTTATATCAACTTCTCCTGCTGTTGTGGAATTTGCAGACCCTCCGGATACACCTGTAAGATTTCCCCGGCTGACTAAAGCATTTGAATAATCTACAGAATAGTTAGGATAGGCTCCTGTAATAGCATTAAACAAATTATAAGACATTGCAGCGTTAAACTGTGTCATTTTATTTGCATACAACTTAAAACCAACACGCAAAAAGTCTGTCATTGGTTGTAGGAAACGAAGCACGGTTAAAAACTTTGAGCGTTGATCAACCTGCCCTTCGGTTCTGGGGTTCGCTACACTGGAAGGTTTGATGCGTAGGTAATCGATGCCCTTCCAAGTTCCACCGATTACATTCCCGATTTGTCCTGAAACACCTCCGAGAATACCCTGATTAATTTTACCCATTTTCTACAAAATTTTAAAGGTTTATAAATACTTTGGACTTGACATGGACTTGGTACGGTCTTGCCAATGCCATTCAAATGTAATTCAATAGTGAAACTCTTCTTTGGGTATGGTTTTGATTGCTTTATTTTGCGTTGTTTTTCTGGGCTTATGCTGTGCAGTCGGTTTAGATTGGTGTGGGTTGTGTTTCTTTTATAGGCTTCTGCTCATTTATTGATAGGGTTAATTAAGTGCTTATTTTAAGTGAAGTGTAATGTTGAAGAAATAAAAAGGGAAGAATACAAAAATAAGTTTTGTACCCTTCCCCTATCATTTGAATTTGACAGTTAATAGTTCATCATCTTAGTTCGCGTCTATATTTGAAATTGCGATACATTATAATGCGTTTTGCTTCTTCGAGTAGTTGTACTTGTTCAGCAATTTTTCTCTGCTTGGCTTCAATGATTTTGATTTTTTCTATGTCTGATCTAAAGTCGTCTGGGGTAAAGCTAATTTTTTTTGCTTGTTCATGGAGATGCTGCTTAAAATCTGTAATCCTCAGGAATGGAATTACTGATCCTAATAAAAGCGGCTTGAAATAATTAATCTTCCATAGTCCGGCAATTAGTGTTTTGTAGAAATCTTTTTCTGCTTGGTCTTTACAAGCAACGACAAATGAATTGGCGCATGGTTTATCCAACGGTTTTCCGCTATTTAAACCTCTTGAAAGAACAAAAATATCAAATTGGTTAATTTGATTTTTTGGGTTGAATGTGTAAACTTTAATTTTTCGCATAACGATTGGTTTTTTGGGTTCACCTGCTTCGTTCTTTGCATTTTTTGAAAAAGAAAAACTTTTTTACAAAGAAAAAAACAGAAAAAAAAGAAAGCTTTTTAATAGGCGGCGTGGGTAATTCGCCAAAAGGAAACGGAATAAGTGCCGAAGGCTGGCAAGGCAAATAAAGAGCTATGCGAAGCACATTGAATGACTTGCCATTATGCCGTAGTCTTTTGGCGAATTAAAAAAGTAGAGGGTTGAGCGGAGCCGCCAAAATTTGCTTTCCTTTTTATTCTTTTTTCTTTGTTGTATAAATGTGGTATTAAATTATTTAGGTTTTTTAAACTGGTTTGGACTTTTGTTATTTAAGGTTGGGGCATCAAGTTCGCAGGGCTATAAAGGCATAGTTATAAATGAGGTGCTGGAAAGGGCAAGTGTATGAGGCACGAAATACTCTTGCTGAGCGGTGCTGAAAAAGTGTGCGGTGCAAGTGAAACGACAGGGAATGAAGGTAAATTGTAGTTTAAAACCGCAATGGACTATAGTGTAACGGCAACGCACTCTTTACAGCACATTGAGAATTTATTTTTTATGCCTTTAATAGCCCTGCACCGCTGAAAAGGGTGGTGGGGAATGTGGAAAAAGAGCGTGGGGAAGAAAATGGCGGCTACCTAATCCCGAAAAATATCTGCGTGGAATTTAGGCTTTTGGGATATTTTTTCGGGAGGAGGTAATGGTGTTGGCTATTTAGCATAATGTTATTATAGGACTTTTTTAGGATTTTGTTTTTATTGTTTCTTCAAATATGAAGTACTATAATGCCACATTATGTTTAATAGCTTCCGCCGAATTGCATACTGGCACAAACGAAGTGGTGGTGGTGGTTGGAACGAAGTGTTTTTTTGTTGCAGTGTAAGTGGCTGGTTTTGCTCTTTGCGTTAGCCCGTGAGCGTTTGGGTATTGTAGTGGAGGGCGTTAGCAATGTGCAAAAAAGGTTTGGAGACACTGCCACAAAAAATGTGACAGTTGCAATCGGCGGCAACACCATTTAGTGCTTTTTAGCGGCTGGTACGAGTGGGGAGAAAAAGCACTTAGCCGCCATTTTCTTAGCGGGGGCAACATTGGTTTGAAAAGTAAAATTGCTATTATTGAATTAATTAGAGGAACCACAAGTGGTTTTTCCCAAATTCGGGGATTTCGTATCCATCAAAATAAGGTAGCATTTCTGCGACCATTTCGGAATATTTTATGGTTACCGGTAGGTTTTGTTGGCTTACTGATT
>JAQVKX010000028.1 GCA_028694425.1 Candidatus Gastranaerophilales bacterium | reverse complement strand
GCGTGAGATTTTTGGCGTTGAGCCATTAAAGTATAAAGTGCAAGAGCAAGAAAAGTGTAATGTCCCCTTCCGCGTTGCAGCCATTTGAAAAATCTTGTATTATTTTCTTGAATTGCATGACCTAATTCATGGAAAAGTGCTGAATGTTCGTTCTTGCCTACTACAACAACATTTTTTAAATGGTCAAAAAACGCCACTCCGTCTTGTGCTATTGTTTTTATATTTACATGACTTATTCCGTTTTCTTTAGCTGTTTTCATATTATTAGCTAATTCTAAAAGTTTTTCTTTATCGGGAATTTTGCTTGTAAAGTATTTGTTGATTTTTCCCGATAAAATTTTTCCGTTTACAAAATTTTGCAGATACCATAATACGGCATTTATTCCGATAAATCCGACCACATCATCTGTAAGTGTTGCAATCCCGTCTTTTATTGACTGAAGCGGACTTGGTGAAGAATCATAATAGTCGCCAAACGACAATTGAGCCTGCTCTTTATTTGCAAAGCAGCGCTTATTGCCGGCAAAAGCCGAATGATTTATGTTGGTTTGAGTGACATTTTTTATCATTACACTACACCTTATATTTATTATAAAACATAAAGTATAAATTTTTTGCCTTTTTACTTTTTACTTGACAAAAGCTTTATGTTTTTTTATGGTTAATTCAGGAGGGCGAATTATGAAAGTTATTGCAATTAACGGTAGTCCAAAAGAGCATGGAAATACTTATCATGCACTAAAAATGGTTACTGATGAGCTTGAAAAACAAGGGATTTCAACGGAGATTATCCATATCGGGAACAAAAATATCAGAGGATGTCTGGCATGCACAGGGTGTTCAAAAAATAAGAATGAAAGATGTGTTATAGATGATGAAGTTAACGAAGTAATCCAAAAAATGAAAGTGGCAGACGGAATTATAATAGGTTCTCCCGTATATTATGCTTCAATTGCCGGAATAATGAAAAGCTTCTTGGATAGGACATTTTATGTTGCGAGTGCAAACGGCGGTTTGTTCAGACATAAAGTAGGTGCAAGTGTTGCCGTTGCAAGACGTTCAGGTGAAGTAGCAACATTTGACCATCTTAATCATTATTTTACTGTCGCGGAAATGTTTATTGCTTCATCAAATTACTGGAATGTAATCCATGGAAAAATGCCGGGAGAAGTTTTGCAGGATGAAGAAGGTGTTCAAATTATGAGGGTTTTGGGCAAAAATATGGCATTTTTAATGGAAAGCATTGCACAAAACTCCGATAATCTTCCGCAAAAAGAAGAGAAAATTATGACAAATTTTATCAGATAATCAAAAGTGTCATCCCGAACTTGTTGACAAAGGGAACCGCTGAGGTTTCCGAAGCGAGTGACCCTGTCTGCAAAGCTCGGGATCTGTCCAACATACTTTTTCACCGATAATCAGCATAATAATCCCAGTCGGATTGCATCTAACTTAAGCAGTTTGGTCCAGATTTAAGCTTTTCTTTATGCTTTCGGTTGTATTTTGAACGGTTTTATTGATGAACAAGTCAATTAATGCTCCTGACCCTAATCCGACTAATGCACCACCAATCAGTCCTCCTAATATTCCAAGAAGAACATTCTTTCTGCCAAGTACTCCGGTAGCTCCTGTTATCCCCCCGATAATAGCACCTGCAGTACCACCAGCGATGGTTTCAAAAGTTTTAAACGTGTTGCATTTTACATAATCAGGCTGTTTTTTTTCTTTTACTTCTTTTGTTTTTGGTGTTGTTCCAAAATTAACTCCGCTTATCGCATTTGCAAACATATGAACCTCCTTTTTTTCCTTACGGTTATTCTAACACATGTAAATATTTTTTTTTGTTAGTAAAATAACACTGAAAATAAAGTAAATTCTAAAAAAGCCTATTTTTCAATAGTTTCCGGCTTAAAAGTTATGTTTACATTTCTTAATTTCGTTGTAAAATTATTAAGTAACTTAAGAATTACGTGGAGAAAAATGAAAATAGTATTTTTTGATGTAAGAGAGAATGAAGCGGAAGTGCTTAAAAAATGTTGTACAGTCAGAGAAGAATATAGGAGCAAATGCGGTAAGGAATGTCATTGTCAATTATTGCCGGAGCCTTTAGATGAAAAAACTGTTTTAACCGATGATATGAAGCAGGCGGATATAATTTCCTGTTTCACTTTTTCAAGAATTAATGCTGATATTTTAAAACAATTTTTGAACTTGAAACTTATAGCTCTTCGTTGTGTAGGTTTTAATCATATTGACATTGATTATTGCAAAGAACATAACATTGCGGTTGTAAATTCATTGGGGTATGGTAATGTCACGGTGGCAGAATTTGCCTTCGGGCTTATGCTGGATGTTATGCGTAAAATTTCACGTTCTTATATAAACTTGAAAAATGAATATCCGGAAGCAGACAGTTATACGGGTTTTGAACTTAAAGATAAAAATATCGGAATAATCGGAACCGGTGCAATCGGTGCTGAAGCGGTAAGAATTGCAAAAGGTTTCGGGATGAATGTTTTAGCCTACGATTTATATCCAAAGGAAGAACTTGTTCAAAAATATGACGTAAAATATTTATCTTTGAATGAACTTCTAAAATCAGCGGATATAATATCCCTTCATGCTCCGCTTACAAAAGATAATTTTCATATGATAAACAAAGAAAAAATAAATTTAATGAAACCTACCGTGATAATTATTAATACTGCAAGGGGAGAATTAATAGACTCTAAGGCACTATACGAAGCACTTTTAGAAAACAGGATTTTTGGTGCAGGTTTGGATGTTCTTGAGGCAGAAAATATTTTAACTCGGTCGGATACAAAACTTGATTTTGATTATCTTACCGGAGATTATATAAGGCAAACTTTAATAAACGAAAGGTTATTAAAATTACATAATGTTGTCATAACTCCTCATATAGCATATAATACTTATGAAGCACAGGAGAGGATTTTAAATATAACTTTGGACAATATAAGTTCTTTTTTCGCAGGAAAAATAATCAATAGTGTTAATTAAGAGGAAAAAAAATGATTGGCCGTGTAAAAAGATTTATTTCAATAAGAATATCTAAGTTAAAATCAAAGATTTTTAAAAATAATTTGCCCTCACATTTTATTATAGAAGCAAGCACTGTTTGTCAACTAAAATGTGCCGATTGTTATATGAGAAAAACAGAAAATCCGCAATGCGGAATAGGTTTTTTAAAGTTTGAAGATTTTAAAAAAATTATTGATGAAAACGCATTTATTAAATCTATAGAACTGTCCAATTCAGGAGAAGTTTTCCTAAATCCTGATATATTAAGGATGTTAGAATATGCCTGTAGAAAGAATGTTCAATTAACAGCTTATAACGGCGTTAACTTTAATACCGTTTCTGATGAAGTTCTGGAAGGTCTTGTCAAATACGGTTTTGTCGGGATGACAATATCTATTGACGGAGCAAGTCAAGAAACTTATTCTGTTTATCGTGTAGGGGGTAATTTTGATAAAGTAATTTCTAATATAAGAAAACTTAATGAGTATAAGAAAAAATATGATACTAATTTGCCTGATTTACAATGGCAATACATTTTATTCGGACACAATGAACATGAAATTCCTTTAGCAAAAACTCTCGCACAAGAACTTAATATGAGATTGTCTTTTAAACTAAGCTGGAATGATGATTTTTCACCGATAAAAAATCTTAATTATGTTAAGCAGGAAACAGGTTTAACTTATGTGTCCAGAAAAGAACATTTAGAAAAAGAAGGTAAGCCTTATATTCAGGCATGTAATCTTTTATGGGATATGCCTACCATTAATTGGAACGGTCAGCTCTTAGGCTGTTGTTGTTTATACCTTTCCGATTTTGATGTTAATGTTTTTAAGATAGGGTTAAGGAAGGCTTTAAAATCAGAAAAATATAAATATGCAAAAGCTATGCTTACAAATAAAAAACCTCCAAGGGAAGACGTACCTTGTGCTAACTGCAATGCTTTTAAAATAATGCAGAAATATAATTGCTATGTAAAAAGGTAATCTTTAGGTTATAAGGTGAAAAGTTTATAGGGTTATCGGATTATGGGTTTATGGGTTTTGAAAACAACCTATAACCCTATCACTTTATAAGCCTATAAACTACTTTTCACCTTTCACCTTTCACCTTTCACTTCTCACCTTTCCCCTTTTTGTCCGTAAAAATACTTAGGTCAACTGTACTACGTAAAACTGCGGACTTTTAAAATTTAAATAATACGTTATACTGAAAATGTAAGTCAAAGGTTGGCTTATAGGTTTTGGTTAAGGCTCACACCCCAGATGGTAAAGCTGTTTGCCAAAATAAGTGAATAAGGTTATATGGTTATAGGTTATTTTTCAACTTCTCAACTTATCGATTTATCAACTTATAAACTATTCATCTTGCACCTTATAAACTTTATTCACTTTATAAAAAGTTGGAAAAGAGTGTGTTTGTGAGGTACTACATTGGGCTACATTCATTGTTGTGCAGGGTTAAGAAGATCTAAGAGCTATTCGGTGGAACCTGAGGGAAATTATTTGTCAGCACAGTTAGATTATTTGGAAGAGTGCCCGGTCTGTGGGCATACGGTCGCCCAGTTGACAAGAGTTGATTTGGACAATAAAGTTTCTATTTATCGAAAAATCAATGAAAAAGCCAAAAAGATGTTTGAGAAACTAAAAAATTCTATTTTATTTGAAAAAAAACCTGAATGCAGAAATTCTAAAATGTATTCGGGTTTTTATTTATATTACAACGAATATGGAGTTAAAAAGAAGTGTTATTCGAATTTAAGCTCCTTAAAAATCGGCTTGTTTGAGAATGGGGACTGATAAAAGAGAAAATAGGAAATAGGAAATAGGAAATGGGTAATAGAAGACAAGATGTGTGGATGCGTGGAGGCGTGGTTTTTAAATGGAAAATGGAAAATTATTTTTAAAAAATTTTCTGTTCCCTGTTTCCTATTCCCTCTTCTCTTTTCAACTATTCGACTATTCAACTTTGTAAAAATTACCCCGCCAACTATCCTAACACAAGGCAGCAAAGCCAATTATCTTACTCTTATGCGGGGAGAATTGTTATTAATTCTCCCTTTTTTATTAATTATTGTTTACAAAAAGGAAAATACATTAGAAATAGATTTTTTTTAGGTTATAGTATAAATAAAACTAGCCGGTGGGACGATAAGTAGTATCAAAAGGAAGTACGATGAATCTATCAAAACGAGAGTTAGAAATCCTTGAATTAATAAGCTGGGGTTATTCTGACAAAGAAATTGCCTGTGATTTAAGTATCTCGACAAGAACCGTACAAACGCATGTTACAAGATTGGTTATTAAACTGAGGGCAAGAAACAGAACCAATGCGGTTGCAAATTACATAAGGCAATGTTGTGTGAGTTTAGCTTGATGAGTATCGGAGAAAAATTAAATGAGAAGAATTATAGTCCACTGGAGTGCCGGTGGACCCATTCCTACTTCCTACGAAAAAGGATGTTATCATTTTTTGATTGATAGTTTAGGGAAAGTGCACTTGGGAAAATTCAAACCGGAAGCCAATCTGAATTGCAGAAAAGGTTTATATGCAATGCACACCGGAGGAGGAAACACAGGTTCAATCGGTGTTTCCATGTGCGGTATGTCAGGATTTAAGAATAAAAATGATTTAGGGAGATTTCCTATTACTAAAATTCAGTTTGAAGCCGCAATGAAACTTTGTGCTAAATTGACAAAAAAATATGGTATTCAAATCACACCTGAAACAGTTATGACACATTATGAATTCGGGCAAAAACATCCGAATACAACCAGTCACGGAAAGATAGACATTATTTTTCTACCGCCTTATCCCTGGATTTCTAAAGATGACATAGGAAGCTTCATCCGGTCGAAGATTAGGTGGTATTTAGAGAATGAATAGGGGAAAGCGAAAAGACAATTTTTCCCTCTCCCTTGCGGAGAGGGCGATTTTCGGAATGAACAGAAGCCTGTGAGTTCCTGAAAATAGGGGTGAGGGTATAGCATAGGAATCCATATTTTACACCCTCCCCCATTTTTCCTAATGCTCATACTTCGCATTGGAAAAATACCCCCTCCGCAAGGGTGGGGGAGAAACCTCACCTTATGCTTTACCCTTTACTTAATAAAATCATTCACCTCTTGAGACTAATGCACAAGTCTATTTTTTGCAAAAATATCCTTGTGCATTAGTCTCATAATGTCTAGTGTCAAAACGACGGAAAAATGCGATTTTCCGTCGTTTCTCACTTTTGCAAGGTCGACCACTGCACGTCTAAAAAATGAGCTTTTTAGAGACGTGCAGTGGTCTCTCTTTACATAAAAAAACTAATATAAAGGATGATAATTAATGAAAACGTATTTTTACAACCTCTCAGGAGGTATAAATCAAGCTGCAAGTAAAACAGCGTTGGGCTTGGATACAAAAAAATTATACTGGGCTGATGCAAAAAATGTTGAAATTTTACAAAACAGTGGAGTTATAAGACAAAAAGGTAATACTTTATTGCTAAGTCTTGCTGCAGAAGAAGAAATAATAAGTATTCATCAGTTAAAAGACGGTACGGCTTATAATCTTATAATTGCAACCGCATCAGGTAATCTTTATATTTACGGTTCAAAAAGTCAAACATTAACTAAATTAACCAAAACTATTGATGGTAGTGCCAGAATTAATTTTGTTGATTTTTTGGATGGTGTTGTTGCCGGAAGTAAAGAGGACGCTTTATTTTATATCAACAATGATGAAGGTTACCCTACAGAATCTTGTAACCTTAATGATTTTGAGAGTAATCCGATTAAAGCGGATATTATCCATGTTTTTGCAGGGCGGGTTTGGGTTGCCTCCGGAGCAACTTTATATTATTCGGCTCTGGGAACTTACAATGATTTTACAACAGAAAATAATGCAGGATATATTAATAATTTTTATACCGATACAAATGATATTACGGCCTTAAAGACATATAAAGATTATTTGGCAATTTATAAAGAAGATTCTGTTTATCTTTTATCGGGTTCAAGCTATGAAGATTTTAAGATAACACCTTTTGCAGACAAAGGGACAACTTCTTTCAGCAGTGTTGTTACGGTTAACAATAGACAATATTTTATTAATCAGGGTGTTTTTTCGATGGAACAGGCAGGTTTGTTAAGCCAAATTCAGCTTGGTGAAGAAATATCACTGAAGATTAAATCCGAATTTAATAATTTTGACAAAACACGTTTTGATGAAATTATAGTACTTCATTATGAAACAAAAAATCAGGTTTGGTATTTTATTCCTTACCAAAATGACGATTACTTCCACACTATTTGGATTTACAGTTATATTGATGAAGCGTGGTTTAAAAGAATTTTACCGCAAAACATAACGACAGCCTGTGTTTATGATAAGTATATTTTAACGGCGGATTCTTTAGGGAAAGTTTATATAGAAGATTTTGGGAGTACTTTTAATGGTGAAACAATTGAATTTATGTGGAAATCGCCGTTTTTAGCCGCCGGAGATTCAAATGTAAGAAAAACAATTGAAGAATTTTACTTTATCCTTGATGAAGCATATGATAATAATTTTAATTTTTCTGTTTATAAAAATTATGACGACACATACAGAGACGATGAAGATACGGTTTATTCAATAAATTCGGACAATTTAATCTGGTATGGAGATAATATTTCTTCAAGTTTAAATTGTTCCTGGAACTATGATTCAAGCAACGGAAGCGGGGAGGCGGTTTATTCACTTTGGGCAATAGGCTCAAATTCGGTTTGCAAAGCTGATATTTCGGAATCTAATTATTCTGTTCAGCTTTGTGTAGAAGGAACTTCTGCCCAACAAAATGCCGCAATAATCGGCTTGGAATTTAAGGAAGTTTATTTGGACGAATGAAAAAGCGAAGAGTGAAGCGTGAGGCGTGAAGCGAAAAGAAGACAAGATGCGTAGATGCGTAGTTTTTAAATTAAAATTGCTTTAGTTTAAAAATGATTTTAATAGTAAGCATTAAGCAAAATTCCACGCCTCTACGCATCCACGCCTCTGATAACCCATTCACCCATTCAACTTCTTAATCACCTAATCACTTATTCACTTAAAAATAAAAGCGAAACCTGAAGGGTTTCGTGTTGAAGTATTAAAAGAGATGCGAGCGGGCAGGTCTTAGATAAAAAGGGAGACGGAGTGAAGGACAGCGAGTGCAATAAAGTTAATAAGCGGTATCAAATAAAGTAAACAAAATTTTAGAATAAACAATCTAAGCGGAACCAAAAGGGTTTCGTGTTGAAGTAAAATAAAGAAAGGAAATGAAACAATGACAGATGAAACATCAACGGCTCATTATTCAGCGTTTATACCTGAAATTTGGAGCCAAAAACTTAACAGCATGTTAGCAAAAAATTGCGTTATGCTTCAATGTGTTAACAGAAATTATGAAGGAGAAATTAAAAATCAAGGTGATACCGTGACAATAATTACTCCTGCAGATGTTACTATTTCTACGGTTACGGATACAGCGATTTCTTACAGTGAGTTAAATCCTACCGAAGCAGATTTAGTAATTGATCAAAAGAAATTTTTCGCTTTTAAAATAGGCGATATTGCAAAAGCACAAGCAAATCAGGATATTATGGAAGCTCATTTGCAAAGTGCTAAAAATGCGATAGAAGAAGTTCAGGACACTTACCTTTTATCTCAATATGCTTATGCGGATAGTGGCAACGTTGTTAATGGCGGTTCGGCTATCACTTTAAGCAAGACGACAATTTATTCCTACTTTGTAGAGCTTGCCCTAAAACTTAAAAACGCAAACGCTCTTAATAATAACCAAAAACCTTGGGTTGTTATTAACCCGACAATTGAATCTTATTTACTGCAAAGCACAGAGTTTATCAATGCTCATAATGTAGCGGATGAAACTTTAAGAGAAGGTGCTATCGGAAGGATTGCCGGTCTGGATGTTTTAGTCAGCACAAATTTAGCCGCAACCGCAGGATATTATTATGTATTAGCCGGAACTAACGAGGCAATAACTTTCGCTTCTCAATTGTCAAAAATCGAGACATTAAGAGATAAAGACAGTTTCTCTGATTTAGTAAGGGGCTTGTATCTATATGGTGCAAAAACGGTTCAGCCAAAAGCATTGGCTAAAATGATTGTTACGGTACCTAGTTAGTGAATGGTGAATAGTTGGCGGCTTCGCAAAGCGAAGCCGCCTCTTAGACACTTAATCACTTAATCACCTAATCACTTATTCACTTTAATAGAAAGGATTCAAAATGTTTATAAACTTAAAAAGCACAATTACGGAATTGGCTTATGCGGCTGTTACAATGGCAGAAGAGACTTTAAGTACATCTTCGGGGCAAGAAAAGAAAGCTGCCGCTATTGAGTATATTATTTCAATGATGCCTATTCCCGTAATATTTAAAAGCATTGTTTCGGCATTTTTATCGAAATTTATTGATGAAGCTGTTGAAAATGCGGTTACATATATGAAAAGTATTAAGAATTCGGAGGCGTAAATGAGTAATACAGAAGATTTATCTTTAGCCGATGACCAAGAGATACAAATAACTGATTTAGAGACTAAAAAGGAAATTTATTCTCAAAATACCGGCGAAATTAAAGAATTTTTTGAGAATAATGATGACAAAGAACTTTATAAGGATATTCTTGACAAACTTGATATTAAAACCAAAGAAAAAAAACAAGATAATCAAGAAAAAGTTATACGTGAGAAATCAGAAAAGTCGGACTTAAAACCCCGTCAGATAGAGGAAATTCAGCTGGAAAAAGCTTTAAAAAGTGATTTTGCCAAAATACAAAAAATGGTACAATCAGGTTTAATCCATTCTAAACAAGGACAAAATTTAAAAAAACAAGTACTTAAAAAAGCGTTTGACAGGCTAGTACAAACAGAGAAGATTAAACGAGCTTTATCGACTGAAACACCAAAAAAACAGCAAGCGTATAATTTCGGAGATTCAAATAGAGTTTTGGAGGAATTTAGTCAAAGTAATCCGGACTTTTTTACTTCCGACGGAAGAAAAGAGGTACTGAATTACTTGCAGTCAGGTAATGTCCCTGTTGGAATTGAAGAGCTGAATAGAATATCTGCCATAATAAGAACAGTTGAAAAAGCAGCAATTGACAGATATTTACAAAAAGCGGCACACGAGAAGTCACTGAGGAATTCAAATGAAAATGCTAAGCAAAGGTTAACGGCAAATGCCCAAAAATCAGGTTTTAGCGGAAATCTTTCAAGAACTTTTACTCGTGAGCAGATCGGCAAAATGACCCCTGCGGAATTTGGCAAGTATGAAAAAGCTATTATGGAGGCATTGAAAAAGGGGTTTATTAAGTGAAATGTAAAAAGTGAAATGTGAAAGGGGGTTTTCTTTTCACGTTTCACGTTTCACTTTTCACCCGAAAAGGAGTTACAATGAATTATTTTGAACTAATTAACAAATGTTTGGTCGAACTTAATTACAAAACATGTGATTCTTTCACGGATTTAGTAAAAAACGACCATGAAAAGATAAAAAATATTTTAAATATTATTAATGGAGAAGTTTGCGGTTTTGATAACTGGAATTTTCTGTTGAGAAAACTGGAGATTTATTTACCGAAAAACACAAGTGAAATCTTAAATACAATTTCCGGAAGAATTCATTCACTGTATATTGATGATATTAAGTACGGCTTTTTCTCTGATTTTGAAAAGTTTATGCTTAATAAACAACCTTCTAACACTTATACTGTGTTTAATGACAAGATTTTGCTTCCGGCTTTTACTTCGGATAAAACAATAGAGATTGTCTATTATACAAATAATTTTTCTCAGGACAAGGATGGGCAAGATATTTCCTCAATGTCTTCAGAAGATGATGTTTCAGTAATCCCCGTTCCTTTTGTCGAGCCTATCTTGGTATACGGAACTTGTATGCGATTTAAAGGCAATGCTGAATACTCTAAATTCTCCTTTTGGTATGGCATGTACAAAGATGCCCTGGCAAACCTAAGAGCAAAAATAGGTTCAAGTGCCTTTGAAACACCAACAATCAGGATAAATAGACAGTAAACGAGGGAAAAGTGAAAAAGAAGGCAAGAGGGAAGGAGGGCAAGAAGGCAAGCTTTTCACTTCACGCTTCACTTAATTAAACTTTTCAACTTTTCGACTATTCAACTTCTTAATCACCTAATCACCTAATCACTCTTGAAAAGGATTTCGTGGTGTAGTAAAAAGAAAATAAAAAACAGGAAGGTTAAAGAAGTTTCACTAAAAAATAAGCAAGTCAGATGAAAGGAAATATCAAAACATGCCCTTAAATTCTTAGTTTACCAATCTCTTTTCTCCTCCCTGTTAAGATTTTACACTAGCCGAAATATAAATAGCATGACTATTATATAATTTTTTTTCAAAAAATACAAATAATTAATAAGAAATGTAAAAATGAAAAATTTAACAAATCAGCAAAAAAAATTTATCACAGAATATATAAAGACACTTGATGCGGAGCTTTCAGCCAAAAATGCAGGGTATAAATCTACCGATTTAAAATCCGTTGCAGATAAATTATTATCCGACAGTTTTGTAATAAAAGAGATAAAAGACCAATTAAAAGGTC
Source organism: Candidatus Gastranaerophilales bacterium (assembly GCA_028694425.1). Taxonomy (GTDB): domain Bacteria; phylum Cyanobacteriota; class Vampirovibrionia; order Gastranaerophilales; family Gastranaerophilaceae; genus JAQVKX01. The sequence goes on along the minus strand of JAQVKX010000028.1, from coordinate 5,513 downwards.
ATATTTCTTCATTAAGGGTTGAAAAAGGATATGTAGTCCAAAAACTTTTAGAGATAGCGGAATTTTCGCTTGAAGAAGAAGAAATCCTTGACAAAGAGGGCGGATACACCGGTAAGAAGAAGCTTCGTGACGCAACAGTAGGGCTTAGAGCCTTAGAGGCTTTATGTAAACATCTCGGGTTTAATATAAAGAATGACGAACCCGGCATGCCCGAAACTAAAATTATAACGATTAATAATTTGGATGAAGACAAAATTTAGTGAATAGTGAATAGTGAATGGTGAATAGTTAATAGATAACGTTTCATTATTTAATGAGGAGCAGAAGAATGAAAAAAGAATTAAATACCGATGAACAAAGGCTTTTGAGCCATGCTTCACTTGATGAATTAATTAAAATGAAGATGGAAGAGGAATTGAAAGCAGAATTTGAAAAAGCAAAGGAAAAACCACCGAAACAAATTATAACAGAGATTGCAAAAGTACCGACAAATTTGATTTTTAGCAAACAGGCTGTTTTTAGAATATTTAATCGTATAAATAAAACAGAAAACTTTATAAACGGCATGCAGGCTGAAGCTATGCTGGGACTTCAAAATTCAATAAGGGAAAAAATCAGAACCGGACAAATGGATGCCTTCTCAACCGACACGGCTTATATAAAATTTGAAAGTATAGAAATTTAGCATGGAAGTAATTATACCGAAAATCATATATGTTATTATTTCTATCGTTCAGATTATAGTGCATTTGGTGCATTAAAATAGTAGGTCAGCATGGTAATGCCGACAATAAAGAGCAGGCAAATCTTAAGCCTTATTATTTCATGTATTTAGTATAAATGCGTACGAGGCACTATTGGAGATTTAAGCTAAATGCATGAATAATTTGGCACAGTAGGTCGGGCATTCTTGCCCGACAGCAAAGATTTCGGCAAAAGAAGGCTATCTTGGATTATTTGCAGTTCGCAACTTAAAAGCTCCATTTCATTTTTTCTTATGAAAAAATTCCATTCCGCAAAGTTGCTCACAAGGACGAGTTTCGGACTTCGTCCTCACTCTTGCAAAATCCGCAAAAAAAAGCGGTCACACACACTTGACCGCTAGCCTTCACTTTTGCATTTGCATAAATAAAATTTTGTTTAATTATAATTTAATATAATTAATGATAAAATTTCGTATGAAAATAAGAATAAGAATAATAAGAAAACTATTAATGCCAATGATTTTTGAATATCCGCAAACATAAATTCTCTTTTATTTTTTCTTAAATCTTTAATAACCAAAAACTCTTGTGTATAAGGTTGAAACGGCAATTTTTTTTCAAGTTCTTCAATAACCTTAGCAAGTTTTACTTTAATAAGGAAATTGTAAGCATCAACGTTCATCCACCATAAAGCACAAACTGCCATACCTGAAGCAGAAAATACCATTATTGAAGATAAACCGTAAACGAAAGAAAAATCTTTTGTCAAATATATTGTAAGTATCAAAGCAAATATTATTAATAAATAGAATTTATTAGTCATAAAGCTTCTGTCAACAAACTTTTCTTTTTGTTCAGTATAAAGTTTATACTGTTCCAACATAATTTCTTCAGAATTCATATAAAACACCATCCTTTCATTTTGTAACAATTGTATAAGTATATACTCAAAAAGTCAAGAGGCAATGAATAAGTTTACAAAAATAATAATCAGCCGAAAAGGCAATATATTCAGGAATATTCATTATTTACCCAAAATACTCTGTTTGTATGAGAAATTTTCAAGGTACTTGCATGACGATTATTTTTTTGAATCTTCAAATAATTTTGTAGATAAAATAATAGATTTAATTGAAAATACTTCACCGTTTTTTTGGGTAATTATTGATAAAAATACCGGAAAATTTGCAGGTTTTGCTTTTTTGGAAAATCGGGTCGGTAATCGAGAAAATTTTCATTCTGCAGAGATTACAACTTGCTTTGAACCTCAATTCTGGGGGGAATATACAAAAATGTGTGCCAAAAAATTTGTAAAATATTGTTTTAAAAAATATAAACTAAAAAAACTGAAAGCACATATTTTTCCTCAAAATCAACGGGTTAAAGCTATCTTAAAACAAACGGGATTTAAAAAAGAAGCTGTGTTAAAAGCTGAAACGGTTAAAAATGGTGAGTTACAGGATGTGGAAGTGTATTCAATAATAAAAGGTGAACGGGTGAACAGGTGAATAGGTGAATAGATTTTGCATAACTATTCACCTATTCACCTTTTAAACTGTTCAACCAAAAAAGAAGACAAGATGCGTAGAGGCGTAGATGCGTAGAAAACAAAACTTTTCACCTGTTCACCCATTCACCCATTCAACTTCTTAATCACTTAATCACCTAATCACTTATTCACTTTTAAAATCAACTTATAAACTATTCGAGCATACGGAAAAAGTCCAATTTTGATAAAAATTGAGACTTTTCCGTATGCGACTTTAGAAGTGTGAAAGCCTTGCCGGCTGCGGGACAGCCGGCGGCAAGGCTTGAAACCGGACGTAAGAGTTTACAGGAAAAAGGAACTTTTTCCGTAAACTCATTCAACTAAAAAAGGAGATAAACAATGGAATTTAACAAAACATATGAAGATTTAACAACAAAATTAAACAAAGACGAGGAAACATTATTAGTCCAAAAAATTTCGCAAAAGTATGATGAACTGGAAGATGAAAGATTGGAGCAACTTAATGATATTAAACTGTTAAGAGAAACTATTTACAACAACCAAATCCCTAAAGTTAACGGTTGGGATTCTGACATAGAATTGCCGGATATTTATGAATTGGCACAAACCTTAAAAGCACATATTTGTGATAATTTATATTCGCATCCGGACGCAATGTTTGATGTTAGCGGTTCTGATCCGCAAGGTCAGGCTTTTGCAAACAGACAAAAAGCATTGCTTGTAAATACTTTTGAACAAATGAAAATCGAAGATGAACTTGAAAAAGTTGTTGACGGTATTGTAGAAACAGGGGAATGCACTTTGTTTATCGGTTGGGAAACAAAAATTAAATCGATAAGACGTGCACAGAGCGTTGAAGAACAATTAATTGTACCTACAGAAAATGGTTTTGTAGTCGAAAGCAAAGTTATATACGATAATCCGAAGATTAAACACATTAAATCTGAAGATTTTATATTTGATAAAAACAGGCGTGACAATTGGGACAGTTGTCCTAAAATATACAGAACTTACTCGGATATTGAAGAATTAAAAACAAATAAAGCAAACAATCTTCTTACTGATGAAAAAATTGAAAAATTAAAAGGGGCATTGAATAATAAATTCAAAAAAGAAATTGACAAATCAATTGATGATAACAGGCTGGAAGTTCTTGAATATTGGGGCGATATTGAATTAAGCGATGGCGAAATTCTAAAGAACTGGTTGATTGTTATTGCAGGAAGACGTGAAGTTGTACGCTTTGAGCCAAACCCATTTATTATAAATCCCTTCATATATGCAAATGTAATTGAATCTCCAAATAACGGAAGAGGTATTTCGCCTCTGCGGGTTGCACTTATTTTAAATAATATTTCTTCTACCATTTTAAATAAGCAAATAGATGCACTTGCACTTATGATGAACCCGCCGTATCTTGCACCTAAAGGCTGTTTTAAAGGCGAACAGTTGGTTAAACCCGGCAAAATTATTGAATATGATGCTGCACTTATGCCAAATCCGCCTACTGCATTGAGTTTTGACAAAGCAATGCAAGGATGGGAGTTTTTGACCTATTTTAAATCCACAATCGAAAGTGCAACAGGGATTTTCAATAACATGACAGGAACTTTGCAGAGTGAAAAGAGAACGGCAACAGAATTGAATTATTCCGTAAACGGTCAGACGGCAAGGTTAAATATGCTTTTGGATGCCGTAAACAGAAAAATAATTATCCCGATGGTTGAAAAAACCGCTGAACTTATTGCTAATTTCAAAATCGGACGTGAAGTAATAAGTATTAACGATCATGGACGCACATTCTTTATAGAAATTGATGACGGCATTAGAAATGCTAATTACATTTACCGCTACGGAGACAGAAAGGCATCGCTTGAACGTAAAAATAAGATGAATGAAATTTTTAATATTGTTAAGGCATTTGCGGAAGTTCCCGTTATCGCAAGCCAAATTAACTGGCTGGAATGCTTTAAGTTCGCACTTGAACAGTACGGGATTGAAAACGCCAACAATTTTTTGTTAGAAAGCAACAATAACTAAAAGAATATCAAGAAATATCAAGAAATATCTTGACAAAACTCTCGAGCCGGTTTATAATAGGTAAAAAGAGGTATATTATGGCAAAGCCGTTGAAAAAATTTTCTGCTCAGGCGGACGAAAATTTATTATATGAAGTGAAAGAAATTGCCAAAAAAGAAGGTAAACAATTTCAAGTTATTATAAATGAAGCATTTGCTGATTTGGTCGAGAAAAAGAAACAAACAAAGCCAAGAAAAAATGTTATGGCTATTTTTGAACAGAGCTTGAGTGAGCTTGATGACTTATATAGGGAATTGGCTAAATAAATGAAAGATGAACTTGAGTATTTAACCATAATAGAAGTTTTGAATATCCATAAAATATTGATTCAAAAATATGGAGGAACGGATGGAATAAGAGATATGGGAGCACTGGAAGCAGCTTTGTTCCGCCCGCAAACGGGTTATTATGAAGATTTTATTGAAGAAGCAGCCGCACTTTGGGAAAGTTTATTTCAAAACCATCCTTTTTTAGACGGAAATAAAAGAGTTGCACTTGCCGTTGTCTATACTTTTTTAACATTAAACGGTCATAAACCGAGAATTGATGTAAAAGAAGCAATAGAATACATTAATAATTTATATAACTCGGGACAATTTGAATTCAAAAACATTGAAAAATGGCTTAGAAATATCTTTGCAGATTAAATTAAACTCAAATCATCTATATAACCTTCAACCAGTTGTATTTTTTGCTGTACGGCGTTTATAACTAATCTTACATCTGAAATTCTAAGAGTTTCATAATAACAACAGGTGCATTCAAGGCATTTTAAAATGGCAATAACTTGTAAAGTCTCATTAAAACTTTTGTAATGTATATCAGATATTCTTTTTTTAATTTTTTTAATTTTCCTGCTCATTTTGCGTAACAGGTCAGCAGAATTTTAAAATCGTTAAAAGTAAAGATTTATCGTGCTTTTGCCTCTCCCTTGCGGAGAGGCCGTCCTTTCAATGTGAGCGGTGAGCCGCGAACATTAGAAAGGCGAGTCAGGGTAAAAAAAACAGTCATAATAGGCTTTTTACCCTCCACCTAGAATTTCTGACACTCGTTCCTCGTGTTGAAATTCTATCCTCCTCCACAAGGGAGGAGAAGCCACAAACACTTATTACTAAAGAGTTCCAACCATGTTTGATTCCTGGTGATTAGCGGGAATTCTGATTAAAAGTGCAACACCTTTCATGTAAAATAGATATGAAAGGAGTAAGAAATGCAAACAT
>JAQVKX010000192.1 GCA_028694425.1 Candidatus Gastranaerophilales bacterium | reverse complement strand
AAATTTACTGTTATATGTGCAGGACTTTGGAATTTCCATCTTCAGCCAATCTGAAATTAAATGTACTTAGGAAAAGTATTGCCTATAGAAAACTTTTAATTATTATTTCACGACACGTCTAATATATTTATATAAAAGTTTGTTATAATAAGTTAATTGAAAAGCCGGATCCGAAATATCGGAATAAAAAAGCACTAAAGGACTTGCTATGTCAATAACACCAAGTACAGAATTATCGGGAATACAAACTTTATAGGTTTCTTCGTTCAAATTCATATAATTTTTTTTGAATGAATTAAAGTCGTTGTTGAGTATAATATTCCCGTCTGAGGAAGAAATTGCTATTTTCTGCATTAATGCCGATATACAAGTATTTTTCATGGGATATCTGGATACAAAATCTATCTGTTCCTTGGTTGCATTGATAGAATTAAAAAATTCGGCAACATTTATGTAAGGAGTTCTTGTAAGTAAATATTCGTAAGCAATAATACTTCCCGAAGAATAACCGTATAGTACAATTTTATTGCATTTTTTAAGCTCTGTTCCGACTGTTTCGTGTAAATCATTAAGTATTAAAGTCATATTATGGAAGTTTTGTGCCCATATTATGTCGTGCAAAACATTTAGTACTGTTTTTCTTATTTGTCGAGCTATCCAGGTAACAAGTCCTTTTGATACATAGGAATCTTCCCTTGCAAAGACGGATTTTTGGTAATTTTTATCGCCCCAAAAAAAAGTTACAGGGGCTTCTTCAATAAAATATTCTCCGTCTTTCAAAAAATATTTTTGAGAGGAAGGATTTTGCTCAAAGGCGTTTTTTATGCTTGGATGAAACTTTCGAATACCTTTGTTATACCATTTATTTATTTGAGGATCATTGACATTGGAGCCGTTTATATAAATAAATGATATACCGGTTTTAGCAAAAACGTTTAACGGTAATGTAAAAAATAAAAATATTACTAAGCAAAGTTTCTTCATCCAATTAAAATAACAAAAAGCGATATTTTTATCAATTATTCTTAAATACCCCTAACAGGAGTAAAATTAATCGCCTTAAAGTTTTTTGAAATAATCTCCGATTAAAATAGCAGTCGGATATAAAACTTCATCTTCTAAGTCCATATGGATTATTAAATTATTCAGAAAAATTTCTAAATCCGAGTTATTTTCTTTTTTAGCGATAAGGTCTAATTGTGCCACAATTTTTGAAATCTTTTTATGATCTTCTTTTAACTCGACAAGCTTTGAATTTACTGTTTGAGACATTTCAATAGCAGTTTCTTTATTAATTTCCCAATTTCCTTCAGATAGGGTTAATAACAGACCCAAGGGCGGCATTGCATACTTTTCTTCTTTATGAAAATGTTCAGCCATAAGTTTTTCAAGAAGTTTTATTTGCTCCTCATTATTTTTATATTTGTTAATTATTCCACGTAGTTCACGGCATAAATTCGCATGACCATGACTAATGGCTTTAGGTGTTTTAAGCTTCATAATATATTATTCCTCCATATTAGAGACCACTGCACAAGTCCAAAATTTCTAATTTTGAGACTTTGCAGGGGTCGACCTTGCAAAAGTGAGAAACGGCGGAAAATCACACTTTTCCGCCGTTTTGACACTAGACGTCATGAGACTTTGCTCAAGGACATTTTTGTAAGAAAATGGACTTGTGCATTAGTTTCATTATCAAGATATTAAAATTAATTTATTTTAATGTCATTCTCTAAACGTTTATTCCCGAGCGGGGTAATATGAATTTTTTACATCCTTTTTTTTAAAATTAAAACCAAGACACCAAAAATAAAGACTTATACAATGGTCTTTTTTTTGTTGCCTTATTCAAAATTGAATGCTATAATTAAATCATGGTTCGTGGTTAAAATAAGAGAAGGATATCAGGAAAATATGAAAAAGAATGCACAATCACTTATTGAGTACGGTTTAATTTTAGCTTTGGTTGCAGTTGTTGCGGTAACTATTTTGGGGAAATTCAGCAAATCCATAAATACGGTGGGCGAACAAGCAAATACTGCCGTTTCTTCTGCCGGAACAAATGCTATGGGTAGTTATTGCACAAGCATAGGCTCTACGTACGATACAACTTCCGGACAATGTAAGCCTTAATTAAGTTTATTGTCCGGCAATAAATCCTGTTGACCAACAATTTTGCAGATTAAACCCTCCGCAAAATCCGTCAACGTCTATTACCTCTCCACAGAAGTAAAGTCCTTCGATAGTTTTGGATTGCATAGTTTTCGGGTCAATTTCGTCTAAGCAAACTCCCCCTGATGTTACAATTTCTCCCTTTTTTGCAGGTGAAATTACATTAATTTTGAAATTTTGTAATGAATTTAATATTAAATCTCGTGTTTTTGCTTTGATATTGTAACATTTTGTTTCAGAATTAATTTTGTTTTCTTTCAAAATATATTCTGACAATGATTTTGGAACAAATTCCGAAACAAGATTTTTAATATCTTTTTTGGGGTTAGAATTAAGCAACACCTGAAAATCAATATTTCCAACTAAATGAATTGTTATAATAATCGGATTTGCTTTGTTATAGTCCAACCTTGCACAGATTGAAGAGATTTTGTAAGCTAGTGGACCTGAAATACCTTCATGGGTAAATAACAAATCATCATTGAGGGTCGGAAGTTTCTTGGAATTCAAAGAAACTTCCGACTTAACATTTTTCAAACTGACTCCCTGAAGCGATTTAAAGTTTTCTTTGGTAATTAATCCTGTCAAAGCGGGTTTTGGTTCAATAATTTCAAGCCCCAAATTTTTAGCCAAAGAAAACCCGCTGTGTCCGCCTACTGCAATTACAACTTTATCAAAAAAATATTCGTTCTTTTCGGTGATTACCAAAAATTTATCGCTATCTTTTTCTATATTTAAAACTTTTTCTTTTTTGAATTTGCAAGTTTTAAGTTGGCTTAAAAACTTTTCTCTGACATCTTTTGCACTGTTTGAGATTGGGAAAACCCTCAAATCCTCTTGGGTATAAGTTTTCACACCTATTTTTTCAAAAAAATCAATTGTATCAGCGGTTGAAAACCTTGAAAAAACCGAATACAAAAACTTTTCACCTCGGGGATAATTTTTAGCCAATTCCCTAAAATCATATTCTGCCCAAGCCAGATTGCACCTGCCGCCGCCTGTGTAAAGTAAAGTTTGCAAGGGTTTTGCACAATCAAACAGAGTAACTTCATTACCCTCTTGACGTAAAGCCCAATAAGCACACATACAGCCTGCCGGTCCGGCACCTATTACGGCAATGGATTTTTTATTAAATTCCATCCATTCGTGTCCCATAAAGATAGACCATTTCAGGATTTTCAAGTTCTTCGTGAAGCTCGCTTACATTTTTATTTAGTTCAGGATGAATAAAATCAGGGTTTAATTCCAGCATCGGCACAAGGATAAAAGCCCGTTGATGCAAGTATTTGTGAGGTATCTGCAAATCCTCTTCATCAATAATTTCTTTGTCATAAAAAAGAATATCAATATCAATTGTTCTTTCCTGTCCTTCAGTTTCCCTGTTTCTGCCCAACTGTTTTTCAATACGTAAACATTCAGCCAATAAATCCTGAGGCGGGAGGGTTGTTTTAATTTCCACAATGGCGTTAACGTACCATGTTGTATCTTTTTCAAGCCAAGGCTGAGTTTCATAAAGAGAAGATGTTCTTACAATCTTAATATTTTCAATTGCACCTAAAAGGCAGGTCGCCTGTTGAACGTACCCAACCCTGTCTCCTTTATTTGAACCTAAACCAAGATATACTATTGCCATGTTTTCATTTTATAACGGTTGAACTATAATTGTCAATTTTCAATCTCTTTCTTCTATGTAAATCTTTAATTTTTTACTCAAGCAAAGATTTTTCTGTCCGATTTTTACCTTAAAAAGCCTGTTTTTAATACGATGGTATTTATCTAAGACCGCAAT
>JAQVKX010000191.1 GCA_028694425.1 Candidatus Gastranaerophilales bacterium | reverse complement strand
GTGCTCTTCCGATCTAGGCGATATCGTTGGTGTCGCCGGGTTTTCAGACATTCAAATCGGCGAAACCATTTGCCCTTTAATAAACCCTGTAGCCCTTCCTTTAATTCACATTGACGAACCTACTTTACAGATGAATTTTTCTGTAAACGACAGCCCTTTTGCGGGAACAGAGGGGAAATTTGTAACTTCCCGCCAATTAAGGAAGAGACTTTATCTTGAGCTTGAAAAAAATGTCAGCTTACGTGTTGAAGATACAGAAAGTACGGATGTTTTTAAGGTTAGTGGACGTGGGGAGCTGCATTTGGGGATTTTAATTGAAACAATGCGGCGTGAAAGTTATGAATTTCAGGTTTCCAAGCCGGAAGTTATCTTTAAAACCATTAATTCTAAACAGCATGAACCTTATGAAAACCTGATTGTTGATGTACCCGAAGAATATGCAGGAAGCTGTATTGATAAATTATCACAAAGAAAAGCAGAAATGCAAGAGATGAGTGTTTCCGGAGGGCGAACACATTTAAGATTTTTAGTCCCCGCAAGAGGTTTAATCGGTTTTAGAAGCGAATTTATCAGAATGACAAGAGGCAACGGGATTATGTATCATACATTTGATGAATATAAAACTTTCGCAGGAGATATTCCTAAGCAAAGAAGCGGGTCTTTAATTGCTATTGAACAAGGTGAGGCAATTCCTTACGCTTTGGCACAGTTTGAAGACAGAGGTGTATTTTTTATAATACCAAAAACAAAAGTTTACAGAGGCATGATTATTGGTGAATGCAATAAACCACAGGATATTGCTGTTAATATCTGTAAAACAAAAAAATTAACAAATATGAGAAGTTCAACCGCTGATGTAATGGTTACACTGCAAGCCCCTAAAATTATTTCTTTGGAGGATAGTTTGGAATATATTTCCGAAGATGAATTAGTCGAAATTACTCCGGAAAATATTCGGATACGAAAAGCGGAATTGAATAAAAAAATATTTTAGTGAATAATTATTTTTTGCGTTTAGTATAGCAAAAAATAATCTTCAGAGGTTTTATAAAAAATATGAGTAGTATAAAAATTTCATTAGCTGATAATAATATTCAAAAAAAGGATGGTAATCATTTTGGAAAGAATTATAATAATCATCCGTCAAGTTATGCATTTATAAAGCAACAAATGCATGAAAAGCATGTTGATCAATTCTTTTGGACAGATTTTGAAGCACCTGAGAAAAGACATAGTTGGTTAGCGGTATTAGGTTCAATTGCAGGAGCATTCATCCCTGTTTTGGCATTTGGCAAAAAACAGAATCCAGAATTAAAACTAAACTCGCTCAAAAATATTTATAAAGCAGTAGACATCGATTATAAGCTGAAAGAAATACTGGCTGTCGGTTGCGGCGGTGCTATAGGCGGGCTCTTAGGCGGACTTGCAGATAGAAAAGAACAAAAAAAACTTGATAAAATTGAAGAAGCAACTTTTCAGCTAATGAATATATCTTTTCCGGCTATTCTTGTTCATTACGGTTTGGAGTTATGCAAAAAAACTCAAAAATTAAACAATAGTTTTGCAAAGATTACCTCATCTTTATTGGGAATAGGATTAGGTGCTTTTGCTGCTTTAAAACTTGCAAATATAACCGATGACATCTTTTTCGATAAATATAACAAAGATCCTGAGCGAAAATTTAAGAAAAAAGATTTTATTGTACACTTTGATGATATAGTCGGTGCATTGGTACTGACAAAAATGCCCCTTGCAAACAAACTGCACGCAGAAAAGCTTTTACCTTTGATTTATACTTGGAGCGGGTACCATGTCGGAGATTCTTAATAATAATTTTACTTGTTTATAGTCCTTATTTATGATACTTTATGAAAAAGTAAGGGGTATTAATGGGCGAAACGGTTAAAAGAGAAAAAATCAGGGATATTGTAAAAGATATTCAGGCAAGCGGCAAGACTGTTGTTACGACAAACGGATGTTTTGATATTTTGCATGTCGGGCATGTCCGTTATTTGCAAAAAACTAAAAGTTTTGCCGACTATTCGATTATTCTTTTAAATTCCGATAAATCAGTTAAGCTGATTAAAGGTCAAGACCGCCCTATTAACAATGAAAACGACAGGGCAGAAATTTTATGTGCCTTATCTTGTGTGGATTACGTTGTTTTGTTTGATGAGAGTTCACCGAGAGATTTGTTGAATGAGATTAAGCCGGATGTTCACACAAAGGGGGCAGATTATTCGACTGAAACACTTCCCGAGGCAGACGTAATCCTCAAAAACGGCGGAACAATTGAATTTATTGAGTTTGTAGAAGGTAAATCGACTACAAAGATAATTAAAAAGATGAATAAAATGAATTAAGACACAGCAGGAACTGAATATTTATAAGTCATTACCGATGTGGGTCTAATTGTTTGAACGATAGTCTGTCCAGCGTCATTAGTAATTGGTCCTCTATAACCATCTTGAACTATATCAGCTATAATGCCATTCATCTTTGGGTCATTCGTACTTACATTATCTACAGCTCTTTGCACTTTTGGGTCAAAAGGTTTGCCTAAGCATTCTGCACTCAAAACATCAATATCAAATGTTTTTTTCATATAAGCTGTTATTTGTCTATCGCATTCTCTTAAGGCATCTAATTGTTCGGGAGTAGCAGAAAGTCTGGAAGTACCTTGATATGGTTCGGCTGCTTCACTTAATTTACCTCTGATTTCTATAAGTTTATCTATTTTTTCTCTATTACTTACACCACCTTCTTCTAATTTTTGTAAATCATCTAATTTTTTATTTAAACTTCTACTAAACCTTTTATAAGGTACCTCTTTCCCTTCTAATAGATTTAGGGGTGCTTCAATCTCTTCCAGATCTTTAATTTTTTGTCTTATTTCTCCTAATTGAGGACTTAAAGGTTCCGATTCTCTCGCAGCTGTTAATTTAGCCACATCTGTTTCAGCATTGCCTCGAGGTTTAGTTGTATTAGATACTTCGGGATTATCTGTTATTGCTTGTTCTGCTTCTGCTAATGGTTTTTCTTCTGTTTCAATTGCTTTTGCTGTTGCTGCTTGTTCTGCTTCTACTAACGGTTTTTCTTCTGTTTCAATTGCTGTTGCTGTTGGTTTAGTTGGTATATCAGTAGATGGCTTTGCTACTTCAGCATCTTTAACCTGAAATGTTTTACGCCCGCTAACATACAAAACATCTCCGTCTTTTGAAGTAAATAAACAACCTCTATTTGCAAATTGTTCATAACCTTTACCTAATAATTCTTCGTCTGTTTTTCCTTTCTCAAACCAGTTAAAAACATTTAAGTTATTGAAAAATATATCAGATTTTTTAAGTTGGCAACTTTCTTTTAGACCTGCTTCTTCAACCGCTTTAGCAAAGCTAAGTGTTTTATGTGTTGCAACTACAGCAATAGCAGCTGCTGCAATTCCAAATGATGCAAGCAAAATTTTTCCTACGGAATTTTTTTTACTTGCAGGTTCTCCTATAGGCACTTCTCCGCAAAATGTAGGAGACTTTGCATAAGAAATATAACCTTTATAAACAGGGTTATATGCATTATTATAAGAAAAATCCCGAAATACGCTTGTTTTTAAATCGTAACTCATTATATTACCTACCTTACTATTACCTATATTAATAATAAGTATTAAACATTTTATTTTTTGCTAAAAATTATATTACAATTAATATTTTTTTTACAATAATTAATATTTGTAACAACTCAGATTAAAAAGTAAACAAGTTTCATGTTATTGCGAGGGGTGAATTTATGAGCGACGAAGCGTTTCAAGAAGAATAATTTTGGATTGCTTCGTATCTTGACTTAAGCCTTATGTCTCGCAATTGTAAAAGTCAAATAATTAGTTACATGATTTTTAAAATAAGTAGTTAAGAATCAGGAGGTAACTAAAATGACAAACAAAGAATTAATTTCAAAGACTTTAGCAAGGCGGATGATGGCT
>JAQVKX010000027.1 GCA_028694425.1 Candidatus Gastranaerophilales bacterium | reverse complement strand
TGGATATGGTCAGTGGTGCTATTGAAGATGTGGCTAATCGTGAAAAATTAGGTATAGTAAGGCAGTATGGCGGGCATGGAGTAGGTCGTTCCATGCACGAAGAACCTTTTGTTTTTAATTATCGTACCGGCAGTACAATAATATTAAAATCAGGGATGACAATAGCAATTGAACCTATGTTAAACTTAGGCGGCGATGAGGTAGAAGTTTTAGAGGATAAATGGACAGTTCAAACGGTTGATAAACAACCGTCGGCACACTTTGAACATTCTATACTCGTTACGGATGATGAACCCTTGATTTTAACAACTTTACTCTGATTAAATGATTTAATATTTTCTCAAATAGTTTAAATTTATTGTATACAGGAGTAACCGGAGTTAAGAATGGATATATTTGCAATACTCGGAATGATAATAGGTACCGGCTTCATCCTTGCAGCACAAGCATTGGAGGGCGGTAATGTTACCCAATTATTGCAAGTTACTGCCGCAATGATTGTATTTGGCGGTACAGCAGGAGCTATTATAGGAAGTTTTCCGGTACCTGATTTAAAAATTTCTTTTATACTTTTAAAAGATGTTATATTTCCGCCGAAAGTTGATTTTGATTCTTTAATTGCAGAAATAGTTGATTTTGCGACAAAAGCAAGAAAAGAAGGTGTTATAATATTAGAAAAAGAAGCAAAACATGCATCTGATCCTCTTCTCACAATGGGTTTGGAAGCTGTTGCAGACGGTGCCGATCCTTCTTTGGTTCAAGGTATGATGGAAAACCAGATTGCCCAACTTGAAGAAAAAGTTAACAGAGGAGCTAAAGTTTATGAATCAGCAGGTGCATATTCTCCGACATTAGGGATTATAGGTGCGGTTTTGGGATTAATTCAGGTAATGCAAAACCTTTCTGATCCTTCAAAACTCGGAGCAGGTATTGCGGTTGCTTTTGTTGCAACGATTTATGGTCTTTTTGCAGCTAACTTGGTTTTACTTCCTATTTCATCAAGAATGAAATGTAATTATCAGACTGTATTTTTGGCAAAAGAAATAATGCTTGAAGGAATTTTAGCAATCCAGGCAGGTGAAAGCCCCGCATTAATTGAAAGAAAATTACAATCATTTATACTAAAATAACGAGTGAAAGTAACAAATGGCAAAAAAACAAAAACATCCTGAACATATAAATTTAGAAAGGTGGTTAATTTCTTACGCAGATTTTATTACGCTTTTGTTTGCAACTTTTGTTGTTTTATATGCATTATCTCAGGTTGATATCAAAGATTTTAAAGCTCTTGAAAACTCTATACAGCAGGCGTTTGCAGCACCTTCGCTTATGCAGGGTGCAGAGAGTGTAATGGAAAATTCTTCTGATAATCTTTTTGAGACTTCATCTGCAAATTCAATGATAGCACCATTAATGATGGAATATATAAGCCAAAAATATGAAGAACAATCTATACGGGAAATTCAAAAATCTGTTGAAGAAGCAACAAAGGAAGGTGAAATTGAGGGTGTAGAATCGTTCCAGACAGACAGAGGATTAGTTCTGAGGTTTAATGATGATTATTTATTTGAATCCGGTTCTGCGGCTTTGACACAAAAAGCAAAAACAAAATTGAACAAAGTAGGTGCAATTATTATAAAAAAATTCGTTTTGCATAATATGAGAATTGAAGGACATACAGATAATCAACCTATATCATCAAAGATTTTTCCTTCTAATTGGGAATTATCTTCAGCCAGAGCGAGTTCAATCATCAGGTATTTTATTTCCGGGTTAAAATTTATGCCGGGTTTGTTTTCAGCAGTCGGTTTTGCAGATACAAGACCTATTGCGGATAATTCTTCACCTGCAGGCAGAGCAAAAAACAGAAGAATTGAAATTTTAATTTTGAAAAATAAGTTTAAATCTCAGGAAAGTCCTGTTGATGATATTGTAAAAATGAGCAAGCAAGATCAAGAAAAACTGCAAGCTCAAAGAATTGATATAGTAAATCAATTTGGTGCTTTTTCAGATGCAGCAAAGAAGAATATAAATGAACAAAAAGAAAAAGCAAATGCTGCCGTTTTAAACCAGATTTATGATAAAGAAACTCAAAGACTTTCAAAAGAAGCTCAGGCTGTTGATAAACAAAACAGGGAGAAATTTACCGGTCAAGGTACTTGGCTAAAACCTCCCGCAAAACAAAATTTCAAAGTATTTGAATAAAGAGGATGCAGAAAAATTCGAAAAATGACAAAAGGATTTAAAAATGGATTATTATTTTATAGGGTTGATGCTTGCTTCAGGTGCAAATGCCGAATCAGGAGTGGCAGTTGTTGACAAAAATAACCAAATAATATTATTGGATAAACTTTTTACAATACAAGACGTACAATATTTTTTCGATAATTTTTCATCATTGAAGAATGCCCGAATTTGTATTTCTTTACCTTGGGAAAATTCAATGCTAAACGGTAAATGGCGTCTTTTCTCAAAACTTTATCAACCGCTTGGATTAGGTGCAAATTTTCATAATACTGATAACTGGACTCAAAGATATTCAAATAGAGGATCTGATTATTTTACTTCTTTGGTAGAACAGGGAATTAAAATTAACCGTTTTGAACTTTATTTAACAAGACAGGCATTGGGTTTGGAATCATGCTTCAAAGAACGTTCTCCGGCTGATTGTAAAGCTTTGCAAAGTGCCTTAAAAATCAAATACGGATTTCATTCACTGCTTTCAAATATGATGCCAATGGCACAGCTGGAAGCACTTGTAGGAGCAATTTTAGCAAAAAAACTCAGTGAAGAAGCCGAAAAACCTATTTTTGAATTTAACGGAATACCTGTAGTCAGAGGATAAAATGGTGAGTAAAGTAAGAAGCAAAAAAGATGCATAGATGCATTTATAAAAACCTGTTCACCTTATCACTTTATAAACTAATTACAAATACTCATGTCGTCCATTAAAATTATAAAAATCTGTTCTCCGGCTTTGGCTTTATACTGTAACCCTTTTGAAATAAGAGCTGTTAAAAGCCCGATTCCGCAGCCTGCAGGTATACCGGCGGCAAGTCCTACACCAATCCTTGTCGGAGAAGGAATAAAACCAAATCCCACGCCGGCACCGGTACCGAGTATACCAAAAGTTGCCGTGCATAAAACAATTTTTCCCGTTGTCATCCAAGGTCCTTCTTTAAGGGTACAGTCCTTGGTAAACGGTCTGGCATTCATTTGAACAACTCTTCCGTCAGGTAAAACCATACACCTGAAAATCAAACTGACTCTTGCATTTTTATTAAACCACTTTGGTTTTTGAATTTTAATGACTTCTGCAACAACTTTTGTGCATTTAGGGATAAGGAGGGTTCCTTCTTCAGTGTAAATACTTTCCGGTATTATAAAATTAATTACATCTCCCGCACATGCTTTTTTTGAATAAAATTTACATTCAAAAATCACCGCTAAAACGTTTTTCGCACAAATAATTTTTCTGTAATTAGTTATCGTAACCGTATTATTCGGAGCTTTTTTGTTAATACACAGATGCTCCTGACAAAGCACCTGCTCAGGGCAAGCACAATTACAGCCGGCAGAAAACACAGGCAAAGTATTTATACTTAACAAACAAAACGTCATGATAACAGCTAAGATTTTTTTCATATTCAAATACCTCTTATTATTTTTGTTCATATTATAAATTATAATGACAAATTTGTAAAGGTAGCAAGTCGGGCAAAAAGTGAAATGTGAAAAGTGAAAAGAAGAAGACAAGATGCGTAAATGCGTAGATGCGTGGAAATACTAAAAAAACTTTCAGCTTTTCAGCCTTTAAGCCAAAATAATTTTCCATTTATTAAATTAATATAAAAATCAAGCTAAATGGATTTGTTTATGTTATATTGATTAATTGGTGAGGACATTAAAAAGGATAAAGCCTATGGGAATGATTAAAGTAGCCGATTATTTAGTGCAAGAGCTTAATAAGTTAGGTATAAATGATTTCTTTGGGTTGCCCGGTGATTACAATTTTAATATTTTATACGCAATAAACGATAATCCGAATGTAAATTGGGTCGGATGTACAAATGAATTAAATGCAGGCTATGCGGCAGACGGTTATGCAAGAGTTAACGGTTATGGTGCTTTGGTTACAACCTACGGAGTAGGTGAACTAAGTGCAATTAACGCAACAGCCGGAAGTTTTGCCGAAAATATTCCGGTAATTCACATTGTAGGTGTTCCTGCCACAAAATTCATAGAAAGTAATGCTCTAATCCACCATAATTTCTTAAATCCGGATTATTACGTATTTGAAAGAATTTATTCAAACGCAGTTGAAACAACGGCATATTTGAATGAAAAAAACGCAAAAACAGAGATTGACAGGATTTTATCAGTATTTATAAATAAAAAACGACCTGTTTATGTTGCAATTCCTGTAGATATCTGCAAATTTGAAATAGAAAACAATCCGCAAATAGAAATAACAGGGAGTAATGAAGAAAATTTAAACCTTGCAGTTGAAGAAGCACTTAAACTTATCAACAAAGCTCAATATCCTATGATTTTAGGCGATGTTTTGGTTAAAAGATTTAGAGCAAGAAAAGAATTTAATAAACTTATGGAAAATTCCGGTTTTCCTGCCTCAAACCTGCTGATGGGAAAAGGAATTATTGAAGCTGATAACAAAAAATATTTGGGAACTTTTCTTTCCGAATACGAAAATATAAATGCTTATGACGCTCTTCATGAATCGGATTGTGTTATTTCTGTTGGTGTTATAAACAGTGATTTAAATACTTACAGAACGGGTTTACCCTTCAAGCCTGCAGACTACATTGAAATTCAAGGAGATTACACAATCGTTCAACATAAAAAGTATGAAAATGTTTTGATGAAAGATGTTTTGGACAGAATTTCGGACAAAATAGAAACAAGAGATGTTGAATTGCCGGAGAAAAAACCGAGTTTTGAGCAGGTTACATCAGATGATGCAAAGGATATTCAATTAAGTGCAAAATATATTTTCCCAAGACTTCAGGAGTTTTTGCAACCTGATGATATTATTTTTGTTGAAACGGGAATTATTCCGCATGGGTTTGCACCGACAAGATTACGGAGAAATACTGAAGTAAATACACAGACTTTGTGGGGTTCAATCGGCTGGGCAACACCTGCAGCGTTTGGCGGACAAATGGCGGAAAAAGACAGAAGAACAATTTTGCTTACGGGTGAAGGTTCTCATCAGCTTACTGCAAGTGAGATAAGCAATATGATGCACAATAACTTAAAACCGATAATAATTGTTTTGAATAACTCGGGATATACTATTGAAAGAGTACTTTGTGATGACCCTTGGGATTCTTTCAACGATATTATCAAATGGGATTATTCAAAGCTGCCACAAGTTTTTGAAGGTGATGTTTGGACTGCACAGGCAAGAACAAATCTTGAATTTGACAATGTACTTAAACAAGCCCAAATCGAGCAAAAATCAAGAATGTGTTATATTGAAATTTTTACGGAAAAATTTGATTTACCTTATCTGACCCAAAAAATTATGGAAAAAATCAAAACAGGAAATAGAGTGAAAAGTGAGAGGTAAAAAGAAAAGATAAATTTTATAATGTATCAAATAAACTGTAGATTTTATTAGAATCTATTGCTTTTAGGAGATTAATCCAGCTTTGATAATATTCTGCTAAAGTTTCTACATAATTTATTTCAACATCAATATGAGATTGCTCAATCAAAATAAAGGTAGTAATTGTTGATTTCCCTTGTTTAAAACTTTTTTTTGAAATTTTTAATACTTCATTTGATTTCTCAACAATATTTTTGTCGAAATGATTTAAATTTTTTTTTGCCATTTTAAAATTTTCATATGCCGATTTTAATTGATGCTCCGCAATGTTTCTAGTTGAATTATATTTTAATATTGCTTGTTCAAGTTCAATTTTTGCATTTTTGATTTCAGGAGTATAATTATAAAAGATAGGAATATTTACTAAATTTACTCCAACAAAAGCTCCAGATAAATGTCCTTGCCCATCTGTTTGATTTGCATATTGAAATGAATATCCACCAGAAATTTCAAAATCAGGAAATTTTTGTCTTATAGTAAGTGCTAATTTTTTTTCTGCTAAATCTATTTGAGCTTTATTTACTCTTATATCAAATCTGTTTTCGAAGGATATTTCAGCAATATTAATAAAGCCGGGTAAAGAATCTTCTAAACTCGGAGTTAGTAATTCAGTAAATATTCTTTTTTCCAGTAAATTATCTTCTTTACAATCGTAAGTTCTTTCATCGCCATCTTTTACATTCAAAATTTTATTAAATATTAATCGGGCATTTTCAACGCTTGCCTTTGCACTATTTACTTTTGCTATATTTAAATTAAGTGCAATTTCTGCTTGCATTATTTCTATATTTGATTCTTCATCATTTTTATTGTTTGTTTCTTTCAAATAAAATAAAATTTCTTTAAGCAAATCTTGTTGCTCTTGAGTTATTGCAAGGATTGATTTTGCAATAATTAAATTAAGGTATGCTTCTCTTACCAAAATTTCCAACATATATTCTTTACTTGCATAATTATCTTTTACAAATTTGAGATCTGCCTGTTCAACATTTTTTCTGGCAGAACGTTTCCAAATTTCAATTGGTTGTGATATCCCAATTAATTGAGGTTCACTTCTGCCTGCGGCTCCAAAGTTATTAAAAGAGAATACATTAGGATTTTGTAATCGATTAGCTTTTACAATATTATTCTTTACTTTTTCAATATCCAAAGAGTTAGACTGCATATCGATATTTCTTTTTTTAGCCATATCAATTGACTGTTTTAGATCTATTTTAACAAGTTCATTTGGTTCAAATGCGTATACGGCATTGAACATTAAAAATAAGAATAATATAACAAAAATCGTACTCTTAATTCTCATAATAACAATTATATCATAGAATTGGACTTGTGCAGGGGTCTTATATACAAAAATTTGTTTTACTTGCTTCTATATTTAATTCAACATTCACCTATTCACCTTTAAAAATCAACCTTTCAACTTCTTTTTACTTTTCACTTTTCAATCCCTCTATACAAAAAAATAAAATTGTGATAAAATTTTGTTAGATGTAGTAGGTAAATTTTTTTGGAAATATATGCAATAGATATCAGTTAAATATAATTAAATTACAACTCGAGTGGGCTTACCACTTCGAGTATTGCGTGTATTATAAAAAAATAGAAATGAACGAGGTATAAACATAATGACTTTATCATTGATTTTAACAATCGTTCTAATTGTAATACTTATTGCCCTTATTGTAGTTCAAAACAATAAATTTAAAATCATATCTCAACAAGCTCAAAAAGAACAAACTGATTTGAGTGAAAGAGAACAGCTTCTAAAAAAAGAAGCAATGATTTCGGCAAAAGAGGCATTGCAAGCAGAACAAGAAAAAATTAACGAAGAATTCAGAGAAAGACGTCAAGAAATTTCGAGAATTGAAAGCAAATTAGCCAAAAGAGAGGATATGCTTGAAGATAAAATTCAGGAAGTAACCGAAAAAGAATTACAGGCACAGAGAAAACTTGACGAACTTTTAGAAAAAGAAGATTATCTTGCAGAACTTGTGCAAAAACAAACAACAGAACTTGAAAGGATTTCAGGACTTTCAACAGAAGATGCAAAGAATATGCTTTTAGACCAACTAAAGCACGATTTAGCACAGGAACAAATGCAGTTAATCCGTGAAAATGAAGCAAAAATCAGAGAGGATGCTCTTGAAAAATCAAAAGAGATTTTATCAACTACAATGCAGCGTTGTATGATAGATCAGGTTGTGGAATCAACCGTATCGGTTGTTGCTCTTCCTAATGATGAGATGAAAGGTCGTATAATCGGGCGTGAAGGAAGAAACATAAGAACATTGGAAACTTTGACAGGTGTTGATTTAGTAATTGATGATACACCTGAAGCGGTTGTTCTTTCTTGTTTTGATCCTGTAAGACGCGAGATAGCAAAAGTTTCATTGGAAAAACTTATAACAGACGGGCGAATTCATCCTGTAAGAATTGAAGAAGTCGTTGAAAAAGCTCGTGAAGAAGTCGAGAAAAAAGTTTTTGAAGAAGGTGAAAATGCTGCTCTTGAAATGAATATTATGGGACTTAACAAAGAATTAATAAAAACCATAGGGCGTTTGTATTACAGAACAAGTTACGGTCAAAATGTACTTAAACACTCACTTGAAGTAGGACATATTGCCGGAATGTTGGCAGCAGAACTCGGTGCAAATGTTTATGTGGCTAAAAGAGCAGGATTACTGCACGATATAGGTAAAGCAATTGACCAATCACAAGAAGGAACACATATTCAACTCGGGATTGAGCTTGCAAGACGTTTTGGCGAGAAAGAAGAAATTATTCATGCAATTGAAGCTCATCACGATGATATTACGGCGAACACGATTGAAGCCGTTCTGGTTAAACTTGCAGATGCCATTTCTGCAAGCAGACCCGGTGCAAGACGTGATACGCTTGAAATTTATATTAAACGTCTTCAAAAAATAGAAGAAATAGTCAACAGCTATGAAGGAATTAAACAATCCTTCGCTGTGCAAGCAGGACGTGAAGTTAGGGTAATTGTTGAAGCAGAACGTTTTGATGATTTAGCGTCTCAAAAACTTGCACGTGATGTTGCCAAAAGAATTGAAGACGAACTTGAATTCCCGGGACAAATCAGGGTTACTGTTGTAAGGGAATTCAGGGCAATAGAAATAGCTAAATAGTGAATGGTGAATGGTGAATGGTGAATAGAAAATTATAATCACCTTTCACCACCATCTCTCACTTTTTGAGAAAAAATATGGCAAAACATGTTAAAATACTTTTCCTCGGTGATGTCGTCGGAAGGCTTGGACGAAAAGCTGTAGGAGAATTTTTAAAGGAATATGTTCAACGGGAAGAGTTTCCCGTATTTTCTGTTGTAAATGTGGAAAATGCTTCCCACGGATACGGTTTAACCGAAAAAAATTACAACGAACTTTCCAATTGCGGTTTTAACTGTATGACTTCAGGCAACCATATTTGGGATAAAAAAGATATTTTTGACTATATTAAAAGAGCCGATAAACTTATTCGCCCTATAAACTACCCTAAAAAAACCAAAGGAACAGGTTCAAAAATTTTTGAATTTGAAGGCGGTAAAATAGCCGTTATAAACGCCTTAGGCAGAATATTTATGCATCCTTGCGATTCCCCCTGGGATGTTGTGGTAAAAGAAATTAAAAAACTGAAAAAAATTACGCCTAACATATTAATAGATTTTCATGCCGAAGCTACGGCGGAAAAAGTTTGTTTTGCAAAATTCTGTTCCGAATTCGGAGTTAGTGCCATTATCGGTACTCATACTCATGTTCAAACTGCAGATGAACAGATTATTAACGGTATGGCTTACATAACCGACGCAGGATTTTGCGGTGTATCGGATAGCGTTATCGGAATGGATTATGAATCATCCCTTAAACGTTTAGCAACAGGCTTACCTGAAAGGTATGAAATTCCTTCATCAAAGGTTGTTCAAATAAATGCGGTTGAGGTTTTGATTGATATGCAAACAGGCAAATCGCTTGAAATAAAAAGATTTTCGTTACAAAAAGACTATCGGGAGGCTAAAAAGTGAAATCGGACTTGCATATTCACACAAATTTCTCAGATGGTGTGTTCCCACCGGAAAAAATCATTGATGCCGCGGTTGAAGCAGGATTAGAAGTAATAGCCTTAACCGATCATGACAATATTTTATCTTATGATATTGCAAAAAAATACGTTGAAAAAACAAAAAAAGAAATAGAAATAATTCAGGGTATTGAAATTAATACAATGTACAAAAATGATGAAATTCACATTTTGGGATATTTTATGGATGTTGAGAATAATGACTTTAAAGAACTGATTAAAACCCAACAGCAAGCTCGTATTAAGCAAACAAAAGAAATTATAACCCTATTAAACAAAAAGGAAGGAATACATATTAATTTTGAAGATATAAAAAAGCAGGTTGCACAAGGAGGAAGCATAGGCCGTCCGCACATTGCAAAAGCAATAACAAATGTCGGCGGTGTAGGAAGTGTTATAGAAGCTTATGCAAAATACATAAATGATAATTCTCCCGTTTATGTAAAAAGAAAGACGGCTACTCCGCATGATGCCGTGGAAATTATTTATGATGCAGGAGGAATTCCCGTAATTGCACATCCTCATGATCTGGAAAATGCAAAAGAATTGATTGAAGGGCTTATGCACTATGGACTGAGAGGAATTGAAGCTTACCATAGAAAACACTCTCCCGCAATTATTGAATACTTCTCTTCTATGGCAGAAGAACTGGAACTTATAGTAACAGGCGGTTCCGATTTTCATGCACCTAATATTATGAACGGTCAAATAATTTTAGGAAAAAACTTTGTTCCCGAGTGGGTTTATGATAAATTGTTAGAGGAAAAAAAACGCCTTGAAATGGCGAGTTAAAGGGGAAAGTAAACAGTAAACAGGAAATAGAAGACAAGATGCGTAGAGGCGTGGATGCGTAGTTTTTAAACGAAACTGTTCACCCTTTAACCTATTCACCTCTCACTAAACGAAAGGATATGTATGTATAAAAAAGGGTTTACTATAATAGAAGTTGTTGTAGTATTTTTGCTTATTCTTGGTGTAACTTTTTTAACTTTGCCGAAAAACCTTGAAACCACAAAAAAAGCAAAATTAATATCCCAATGGTCAAGAAAATATGCAGATATCCAATATGTGTTTTCTGTTATGAAGGCTCAAAAAGATAGTGAGCTTAGAGAAAAAATTAACGGAACAAAAAATCATAATGACAAGGAAGAAATATTTTTAGAAACAGTTAAACCTTATTTAAGGATTACGACAGGTATAAAAATCCCTTATACACAACGCTACATGAATGATATAGAAGTAACTGCAACCGGCAAATATTACTTTAATAAATTCTATAATACCGCATTAAATGAAATAGTAGGACTAAAACTTATTAATGCCGATTGTGAAGGTGAACAGGTATGTGCAATAATGGCTTTTGACATAAACGGCAGTTCCCCGCCAAACACTTGGGGTTATGATATTTTTGGAATTAATATCCTTCGCCAAAATATTGTTCCGTTCGGGTCAGGCATAAACCATGATGAATTAAAAGATGACTGTTCAAAAATAGGAAGCGGAGTTTATTGTTCTTATTATTACTTAATGGGAGGCAGGTTTGACTAACGATACAAAAATAAAAAATGTTTGTATATTTTCGTCTTCAAGTAATAATTTAGCTGAAGTTTATTATGAAGCTGCAAGACAGTTAGGTATCTTACTTGCCCAAGCAGGTTTTAATATCGTTTACGGCGGAGGAAATCTCGGAACAATGTTGGAAAATGCAAAAGCGGTAAAAGAATTCGGTGGGAAAGTAACGGGTGTTATGCCTGAAAAACTTTATGAAGCAGGACTTGGAAATATTAATTGCGATGAGTTCCATGTTACAAAATGTATGCGGACAAGAAAAGAAAAACTTGATAAAATATCTGATGCCGTAATCGCACTTGCAGGGGGTTTCGGCACTCTTGAAGAACTTATGGAAATGATTGTTCAAAAACAACTCGGGTATAACACAAAAGCCATCGTGATTTTAAACACTGCCGGATTTTATAATAATTTGGTTAACTTCTTCAATGAAATGATTGAACAAAAATTTGCGGGTCCGGAATCAAAAGAGTTGTGTTATGTTGCCCAAACACCCCAAGATGCCGTTAATTACTTGATAAATTACCAACCAAAACATTTTGATATTTATGAGAAACTAAATTTGGAAAATAAGCAAAAAGTTCAAAATATATAGATTTTTGTCTTTATATCATGTATAATAACTTTATGAAAAATAAGATTAAAAAAGTAATTAATATATTAAATGAAAGATTAAAAGAAACGTTTACCGATTTTAAGGGAGCGTATTTATATGGTTCTTATGCCAAAAATACCAGTCATAAATACAGTGATATTGATATGGTAGCTTTATTTGAGACGGAACCTAATATGGAAAAAAGATTCCAAATTTGGAGCATCATAGGTCCATTAGAAGCTAAATACGATGTTTTTTTTGATTTAAATCCTACTTCAATTGAGAATCTAAGCAAAAACCCCTTTTATTATGATGAAGTTGTCAATAAAGGAATTTTTTATAATGCAGCATAGAAATGAATTAAATATGCAATCAAGGTATAACTTGCCAGCGTCATGCTGAACTTGTTTCAGCATCTTACCGGTGTAGAGTACTGGATAGATCCCGAAACAAGTTCGGGATGACACAATCCTAATTTGTAATGTGGGCAAGTATGCCCCCCAACACAAATCTTAAAAAATCAGAGACTAAAATGAAACTATACAATTCATACACCCAAAACACAGAGGAATTTGTTCCTATTGAAGGGAACAAGGTTAAAATGTACGTTTGCGGACCGACGGTTTATGATAATGCACATTTAGGGCACGCCCGCTGCTACATTACTTGGGATGTTTTGTACCGCTACCTGAAATTTAAAGATTATGACGTTACTTATTGCAGAAACGTTACGGATGTTGATGATAAAATTCTAAAAAAAGCCGAAAATGAAGGCAAAACACCAGATGAAATAGCTAAAAAATATTATGATGCTTTTACTAAAAGTATGAACGCTTTAAACAACTTAAAACCTGATATTGAACCTTTTGCAACAAAAACGTTAGGCGAAATGATTGCAATGAATAAACAGCTTATTGAAAAAGGGTTTGCCTATGAATCAAACGGCGATGTTTATTTCAGAGTAAAAAGTTTTGACAAATACGGGGCACTCTCAAAACAGCCGCTGGATTCGCTTGAGGCAGGTGCAAGGGTTGAAGAATCCGAGATAAAAGAAAATCCGATGGACTTTGCATTGTGGAAAAAAGATGAAAAATTCGGTTATCAAAGTCCTTGGGGGACAGGGCGTCCGGGATGGCACATTGAGTGTTCCGCAATGAGCAGAAAGTATTTAGGAAAAACCATTGATATTCACGCAGGCGGTGCGGATTTGATTTTTCCGCATCATGAAAACGAGATTGCTCAATCAGAGTGTGCAAACAACTGCCAATTTGTTAAATACTGGCTTCATAACGGTTTTGTAACCATAAATAAAGAAAAAATGTCAAAATCTTTAGGAAATTTTCTTACCATTGACGATATGCTCAAAATTTATGATGCAAATACAATAAGATTTTTTATTTTGACAAATCATTACCGTATGCCGGTTGAGTTCTTGGATGAGGCTTTAACATCAGCTCAGGCAGGAGTTAAAAGGCTTTATAATGCGATAAACTCTGCAAGTAAGACATCCAAGATTGATGAAAACCTTGATTTAACATCATTAGATGGATATAAAACATTTACAGAAGCAATGGATGATGATTTAAATACTTCCGTTGCACTTGCCGTACTTTTTGATTTGGCAAATAAAGTTAATAAAGCACCAAATCCTGCGGATTTGGTGCTGCTAATCAAATTATCCTCCGTATTGGGTTTTAATTTTAAAAAAGTTGAAGTATCCGAGGAAGAAATAAAAGAAAAAATTGACTTAATTTCAAAAAAACTCGATATGAAATTTAAAAATATGGAAGAAATTTTAAATTTGAGAAAAACGGCAAGAGAAGAAAAAAATTGGGATTTAGCTGACAAAATCAGATTGGCACTTGATGAGGCGGGGATTATTTTAAAGGATAGTAAAGACGGAACGGCATGGGAGATAAAATAGATTGTGATGCAGTAGGTCGGGCTTTCCAGCCCGACAAGGAAAAGTATTTATGGTCGTCAGGCCGGAAAGCCCGACCTACTTTATTGCTTTTTGTTTTAGCAATGTTATTTTTTACCGGACTAAAAACTTTTGCTCAAAGCTCTGAACCGATTCGGCAAACTGTCCGTGTTGCAATAAGCGATACGGGATTTAAAACACGCTTGTATAATCAAATTTCAATTATAGCAACAAGCGATTACGGAGTCTATGACAAGCAAACGGCTACACCTGTTTTAAAACTTTCCCAAAATGATGTTTTAAAGATAAAATTCTCTTCGGGAAAATTCGACTTAAACGTTAATAACAAATCCGTTGCGAAAAATTTAAATACAATCCTCGTTTTAGATTGTCCCAAGGGACTTTTAGGTATTGAAAATTTAAAAAGGAACGGAAAACAGGCACTTTATCATGGG
The DNA here is from genome assembly GCA_028694425.1 of Candidatus Gastranaerophilales bacterium. GTDB lineage: Bacteria > Cyanobacteriota > Vampirovibrionia > Gastranaerophilales > Gastranaerophilaceae > JAQVKX01. The sequence goes on along the minus strand of JAQVKX010000027.1, from coordinate 3,261 downwards.
GTTTTAGAGCTTACTCCTAAAAATGATAATCAGTTTTATTTGATTAACGTATTGGATTTACAGGACTACTTAAAAGGTGTTGTTCCAAACGAAATGCCTGTACGTTTTGGGTTGGAAGCACTTAAAGCACAGGCAATTGCTGCAAGAAATTATGTGCTTTTACCTCGAGCAAAAGAAGATAAATCATTTGATGTTGATGACTCGGTAGCAAGCCAAGTGTATTTCGGTGCCGGAACAGAAAGTGAGCTTTCGAATAAAGCCGTAAACGAGACAGAAGGACTTGTTTTACTGCACGGATGGGACTTAATCCTTGCTCAATACTGTTCAACAGCAGGCGGTTATACGGAAAACTATGAAAATACTTTTTCCGAATTAAAAACAAAAGAGTTTCCTTCGAAAGCAAAACCTTATCTGCAAGGACGTCCTGACATTTACAATGTGGCACCGCTTAACAGAGAAGAAGAAGCCCGATTGTTTTATATGTCTTACCCTGATTCTTACGACATAAAATCACCTTATTACCGTTGGCAAAGGGAATTTAGCCGTGAAGAACTTGAAAAAACATTAACGAAAACTCTTGCCGCACAATCAAAAACAGGGTTTGTTAAGCCTGAGTTTAAAGAAAATGATGTTTTGGGAGAATTAAAAGAGCTAAAAGTCAACAAAAGAGGGGTTTCAGGAAAGATAATTGAACTTGAAATAGTTACCGACAAACAAAATTATCATATAAGCAAAGAACTTGTAATCAGGAGAGTCTTGCAAAAAAACGGAGTTTCATTGCCAAGTGCAAATGTTGTTTTTGAAAACCTTTATGACACAAATAAAAAACTCAATAAAATTGTTGCCTACGGAGGAGGCTACGGACATGGTGTAGGGATGAGCCAATACGGTGCAGGATTTATGGCAATATCACTGCACAAAAGTTTTGATAAAATCTTAAAAAGGTATTATACAGGTATTTCCATAGGAACAGTGCCGGTTATTTTGTCTGCAGGTGAGGGGCAAAAAATTGCTGCAATGCAATTTTTTGCCCCCGAAAAAAAAGCATTTCTTGTAATTGATAACAAGTATCAAATAAAAGAATTTAATGCTAATATTAATGGAGTACCGGTTGCTTTTGAACTTTCAAACAATATCCTTCCTTTTAATAGGATTAGTAGGATAGACATATCAAGTTACATCAGGCAGGGAAAGAATAATATAACGTTTTATTTTCCGGAAGGTGAAAAAAACAAAGCAATAAGGTTATATGTGGAACTGGTGGAAAAAGATGAGTGCGAATATAACTTCTAACAATGAGAAAAAAGCTCCAAGTGTGTTGAGAGCGGCTTGGCTTATTGCGGTTGTTACAATTGTAAGCAAATTGATAGGCTTTGTTCGTGATGTGGTAATTGCAAACTGTTACGGAGCTTCGACTGTTTCTGATGCTTATTTTTATGCATATCAGCTTCCTGCACTTGCAATTATACTACTGGGTGGTGTAGGAGGACCTTTTCACAGTGCGACGGTTGCGGTTTTTTCCAAAATAATTCCTTCGTTAAAAGAAAAAGCTAATAGTGAAGTTAACAGCCTTTTTAATACGTTTTTGACGGCAAGTTTTATTTTCTTTGCTGTTTTTGCACTGCTTTGTTTTGTTTTTTCAGACCAGATTATGCGGTTTATAATTTCCGGAAACAATCCTGAACTTTTATCGCTTGCAAGTTTACATTTAAAAATAATGTCGCCGGTTTTGATTGTGGGAGGAATTGTCGGGATTTATTATGGAATTTTGATAAGTTACCGTGAATTTATCCTGCCTAATGTTTCTCCGATTTTGATGAGTGTTGTAATCATTGCAATGATTACGCTGGTAAAGCACGACAATACCGGGATAGTTTTGGCATGGGCAACCACAATTGGTGCAATGTGTCAATTCGTATATCAATTGCCAAAAATAAGACAATTGGGTTTCAGGCTCAGACCGAATTTTGATTTTAATAACATTCACTTTCATCAAATTTGCGAACTGCTTTTCCCTGCCGTATTGAGTTCTACAATAGGACAAGTTTATATTTACGTTGATATGTTTTTTGCTTCAGCCTTAAAAGAAGGTGCCTGGACGGCAATCGGTTATTCTAACAGGGTTTTTCAGTTTCCTGTGGGGATTTTGGTAACAGCATTTCTTGTGCCTCTTTTCCCTATTTTTTCAAAACTGGTAAACCAGAGTGATTTTAATAGCATAAGAAGGTACTTTAACAAGGGCGTAGGGGTGTTATTTTTTGCTTCATTCCCTATTATAATAGGTGTTTGGATACTCGGATATGACGGAATTAAGCTGATATTTGAGCACGGTGCGTTTGATGATAGGGCTACATTTATGGTTACACAGGCACTTTGGTTCTTGGCTTTTTCAATTTTGCCTTACGTTTTCAGAGATTCAATAACAAGGGTTTATTATTCGTTTAACGACTCTGCAACACCGTTTCTTATAGCATTATGCTCAATTGTCTTAAAGGTCTTTTTAAATTGGCTTTTGGTCGTAAAACTTGCGATAGGAAGCGGGATTGGCGGAATTACGCTTTCAACTTCGCTTGTAACACTCTTTAATGCTTGTGTTTTAGGAATTTTAATTAAAAAGAAAATAGAACTTGATTATAAAAGTTTGTTTTTAAACTTCGGCAAGATGTTGCTTGCGGGCGGAATAACGTTTTTTGTCTGTTGGGGCATGGCAATTTGGTTTAATCAATTTTTTGCAACATTGCCGACCAAGGTTTTTGAATTAACAAAAATAATTTCCATCGGATTTTTGTGCATTGCCTGTTACATATTTTTGAATTTGCTTTACAAAATGGATTACGCCATTGAACTAAAAGACAGGCTGCTTGCTAAAATAAAGCAGAAGATTAGATAAAAGGGACAAAAGGAACAGGAAATAGGAAATATATACGTCATGCTGAACTTGTTTCAACATCTTACAAATAAACAAAATTAGACTCTGACTAAATTACGATGTTGCTGTAATTGTAAAAATTCCGACCTTAATCTTGTTGCTATATCTTCATTTTCTTCCAATAAATATATTTTACCGGGACATACTATATTTTGATTTTCTTCACCTTCCCGATTACTAATATCAAAATAATGATAATCGTTATATATATTAGACGTGTCGTGAAATAATAATTAAAAGTTTTCTATAGGCAATACTTTTCCTAAGTACATTTAATTTCAGATTGGCTGAAGATGGAAATTCCAAAGTCCTGCACATATAACAGTAAATTT